>DATHNR010000137.1:0-9679 GCA_035485835.1 Puia sp. | reverse complement strand
TTCTTATTTTTAACCGAACTGGCCTTTACGCATGAATTCATTGTCACTGAGCAGATCTAATTGGTGGTTTATTACAGGTTTCGGACTGGTAAACACAATTGTTTTTTCATTTGTGCTTCTGAACCTGACCTTTATAAGCGGCCATGGGCTTGCTGCCTGGCATTTTCCAATAGCCTTTCTACTCGCGCTCCTGTTAAATTATTACGCTTCCCGCCATTTTTATCAGGGTGAATTTTTTCCTGTATTTATCAGGACATCACTGATCATATTAACTATTATCCTTATTTCAATATTCATCTCCGGCCTTTTTTATGATATTTCATCCGACGGACAGATGTATCATATGGAATCTGCCATACAAATGAAAGCGGGATGGAACCCTTTTAAAAAAGAACTTCCACTTGAACTAAACCAGGCCATCTGGCTGAATCATTACGGAAAGGGTGTGGAAGATCCCCAGGCGACGATTTATGCACTAACAAACAGGCTGGAACACACCAAATCCACTAATTTCATTTTACTGGCTGCTTCTTTTTGTCTCTCAATGGCATTCCTGGTAAGGCTTAACAGGTTTTCACTCAGGAAAAATATCCTTTTCAGTACGCTCCTGGCTTTTAATCCGGTTACATTCTATCAATTGCTTAATACTTATGTAGACGGGCAGTTATCATCCTTCCTTCTTTGTTTTATCGCAGTAGCCTGCCTCCTTTATCTCGAAGCTGACAAGTATTTTCTAATCCTGCTTGCGTCTATTCTCATAATATTGATCAATATTAAATTTACCGCGCTGGTATTTGCAGGTGTTTTCACGACCGGAATGTTACTTGTATTTATAGTTGGCAAACGCTGGCAGGCTTTTAAAAGAGCATTTATTGTGAGCGCTCTGTCTGCAATATTTGCTATAGGAGTCGTTGGTTATTTCCCATACATGATCAATATCGTTCAATATCACGATATATTATACCCGGGTTTGAAAGTGTTGAAATCGGAAGCTGCAAAATTTACTCCGCCCAGGCTGATACAAAAAAACCAATTTTCTAAGTTTATCATTTCTTTTTTCTCTCACACGGATAACCTGCATCTGACAGCAACCAAAGATCCGGTTATCAGGACTAAAATTCCATTCACTTTTAATAAGACAGATTTGTTCAATGCGTCAAAACCATATGTGGTATTCATGGCCGGAATGGGTCCATTTTTTAGTGGAATTTGTCTGTCCTCCATGCTCATCTTTGGTTATTGGTTTTGGAGATTGAAAAACCGGAGAACCGCACTGCCATTTATTATTATGGCTGGAACCATACTGTTGTCAGTTTTGATGATATCGGAAGCCTGGTATGCAAGATATGTTCCACAGTTTTGGTTTTTTCCGCTTATCCTTCTCATGGTTACAGAATCTGATCAGGGAAAAACAATCCGAAAAATCCGACACCTTCTTTATATCATCATGATAGTGGATATTTCTTTCTGCCTCGCATCATTTCCTTATGTATATTATAAAACAGCACAGATAAAATACGAGCTGGATCAATTGAAAGCCAGCAAACAAATTATACCTGTTGAGTTCACATATTTTACTTCCAACAGGGCCAGGTTTGTTGAATATAATATTCCATTTCGGGAAGTTTTCATACCGGACAGCAATGCCGTATTTATGTCCAGTTCATCCACTAAAATGATCCCTCCCGCCATGATGCCTGACCTTCCAAAATCGATTGTTTTAAGAACAGGTGAAAAAATTGAAAAACATTTTCATCTTTGATTTGCAAACTCTCACACTTTATCCGTTAGGCGTTCCGCGTTAAGCGTTGCGCGTTAAGCGTTATGCCTTAGACTTTTTCCTATATTTAGGCAATGAAGATTGCAATTATCAACGGCCCCAATTTAAACCTGCTTGGAATCAGGGAGCCGGGAATTTACGGGAGACAAACATTTGAAGATTTTCTGAAAGGTCTCAGGGAAAAATACCCTGACGTCCAGATTGATTATTTTCAAAGTAATGTGGAAGGCGAACTCGTAAACGAATTACAGAGGGTGGGATTTTCATATGATGGTATCCTGCTGAATGCAGCTGCATATACACATACTTCAGTCGCAATCGGGGATGCAGTTGCAGCTATTAAAACACCGGTCATTGAAATACATATCAGCAATATTGCAGCGCGTGAAGAATATCGCCAGCGTTCATTTGTTGGAGCAAAATCTGTCGGTGCTATTTCCGGACTTGGTCTCAAAGGCTATGAACTCGGATTGCTCTATTTTCTATAAAAAGATTCGCATCATCAAAGCAGCACCATTGTCCTGCTTGGGTCCATCGGTCAGTTTTATGATATGAAGCCCACTGCCTGACCACAACATAAATACATCTCCCTTTTTTGATTTGGCCAGTTGTCTGTCAATCGCCGGAATAATACTTCCTCTCGCCACCCAACCCAGATCTCCTTTGGTAATTGATTCACCACCCATAGAATAAGCTTCCGCAAGTCGCTCAAAACTATCCTGATTGTTTTTGAGTTTACTGACGATGGATTTTCCGAGACTATCAGCCATCCGGTATCTGAATACTGAAGTGTCAATAAAAATCTGGCTGATTTTATAAAAAGTATTGGGCATTCTTGCAAGGATCTGCACCAGGAATTTTTTACCCTGCATCGTATAGGGACCATATACTTTTTTGAGAATTCCTCTATAAGCGAGACTGTCAGCGAGGCTGGAAAAATGGGTTGTCCTGGTAACGACAATGGTGTCAAGAACGAATTTTTTCTTCATTACATCCTTTACATAAAGCGGGGAATTCGGAGATTTTTCGAGTTCTGTCTTGATCTCCGCTATTGATTTTGGCTGGCTTAAACCATGTAAATAGCTGATAACCAATGTAATGATGAATAACCATTTCGGCATAAAAACTTGTTAAGGTTGCAAATATAGTCAGCCACCCTGATCTCTCACTGCAACAAATCAGCTTACCGGATCGTTTTTTGCAGGAAGCATATTACAATGAAGCGATTCCTTTTTTTGATCCTTATTTTCGCCTTCTGCAGGGGCTTTTCCCAGGCAGGAACCTTTATTATTGGGGTAAAAGGTGATACCCTGAACAAAGTGGATTCCAAGTCAATGAAACAGGGGAAATGGGTAAACAGGGTAGATGAGGTAAGAGGAGAACCAGGTTATGAGGAGGAAGGAGAATACAAAAATAACAGGAAGGAAGGTACCTGGAGGATTTACAGTCTGGATGGAGATCTGACCGGACTGGAATTCTATAAATGGGGTAATAAAGACGGTCTTTGTCAGTATTACAATCCTTCAGGAGCCCTCATAAGAGAAGAAAACTGGCGGGCCCTGAATCCGGATAAGCTGTATGATACGCTTGTGATAGAAGATATCGACCACCTTAATGAATACAAAACCGTGATTGTAAAGAATGAAGGTGTTGCCATCCGCCACGGTCTCTGGAAATATTATAATTCGTCCACCGGTATGATTTATAAAACCGAAACCTACACCATGGGAAAACTCGAAACGCATAAAAGCGATCCGGGTTCTGATTCCACAAAGGTTGCCAGCAAAACGATGGTGAAGCCCAAGGAGGTGCAGGATTATGAAAAGAAAAATGCAGGGAAGAAACAGATAAAAGTCAGGGACGGACAAACAAATTAGTCGGTTTTCAGTGAGGCTTTTTTTACTTTGACGAGTACTTTGTCGATGCGTTGCGCATCCATATCCACGATTTCAAATTTGAAATCTTTCCATTCCATCTTTTCTCCTGTTCTGGGAATATGTTCCAGCTGGTGAAGGATAAATCCTGCGAGAGTATCGAATTCATGTTCACCTTCATTCATCCATTCCGTCTTATCAAAATGGTCGAGAAAATCGTAAAAGGGAATTTGAGCATCTACCAGGAAAGATCCGTCATCGCGTTTGACAATTTCATAATCCTTCATATCGGGTTGGGGTATATCACCAATTAACGCCTCCAGGATATCGTTTAATGTGATCATGCCGAGAAGGCTTCCGTATTCATCTACGATACAGCAACTGTGGGTTTTTGTTTCTTTGAATTTTTCAAGTACCTGGTAGGCTGTATTATTTTCCGGTACAAAAAGCGGCTGCGTCATCATATCTTTAAAAGGCGTTGAATCGTCAGCCATATACATGGTTTTGATCGAGACCATGCCCTTGATATTGTCAATCTCACCATCACACACAGGGTAAACCGAATGCGGTTCTTTTAATATTTTTTCCTTGATCATTTCTTCCGTTTCATACAAATCGAACCATACAATATCACTGCGATGTGTCATCAGGGAAGTTATATTCCTGTCGCCCAGATGAAATACCCTTTCAATAATTTCCTGCTCGGCTTCTTCAATGGTTCCCTGTTCTGTTCCTTCATTAATGATGGCTTTGATTTCATCTTCCGTTACATTTCCTTCCGGAGAAGGTTTGATGGAAAATACTATAAAAAAAAGACCGCTTAACCAGTTGAGTAAAGCAACGATAGGATATCCGATACGGGAGAAAACTTTCATGGGTCCTGCTGCGATCCTTGCAATACGTTCGGCTTTCAACAGGCCAATTCGTTTGGGAATCAGTTCGCCAAACAAAATGGACAGAAAGGTTACGAAGATGACGATAATCGCTGTGGCAATACTTCCGGCATACCTGTGCAGGTAGGGAATTTTTTCGATGATGGGTTTGAGGTTCTCACTGAATTTCTCTCCGGAATAAAGACCCGTTAATATAGCTACCAGTGTAATTCCGATCTGGGCAGTGGAGAGGAACAACTCCGGGTTCTCTGACAGATTTAGCGCAGCCTTCGCTTTTAAATCTCCTTTGGATGCCATTTCTTCCAACTTGGATTTCCTGGCAGAAACCAGGGCAATCTCTGCCATGACAAACAATCCATTCAAAAAAATTAAACAAAAAAGTATTAAAAATGCAAACATGCTGGTTCTTACTTTAAGCTTAGGGTCCCAAACTGTTTTTTGTATAAAATACTCATGCCATAGCCGATGGTAGTTCCCAGAATGGCTCCCCCAAGTATATCGAGTGGAAAATGAACCCCAACGTACACCTGGGCGTAACAGATGATGAAGGCCCATGCAAATAACAACCAACGCCAGGAACCTGTTTGATTTAAAGTTATAAAAATAAACCAAGCAGCGGCAAAATGATTACAGGCATGTGAGGATGTAAAACTTGAATTCTGCGGGCAATAGTTCACCAAAACCCTTACCTGATCGGCAATATCCGGATTCCTGCAGGGCCTGAAACGAAAAATCAGGTGCTTTATCAATTGACTGCTGAACAGATCACTGACAATGGCAGTCATAATAAGTGAAACAGCCCACCAGCATCCCCTGACCCCAAAATTGTAGAGTGCAAATACCAGCAGGAACAAATAAAAAAAATACCAGAATTCCTGTTGCCGCAAAAACGGCATGACCAGATCAAAAAAGGGATTTATCCAAACCTGGTTAATTTCATGAAATAACCAATGATCGAATTCAATAAGGGGTTTTAAAATAGCCAGCGTAAACGTGGTAAGGGGTAAACTCATGATTGAAGTATAATTGCTCTAATTTTAATCCCCATGTGTAAGTTGATTTTTGCAAGGCTAAAGATACCTAATTTGATTCGTTGGTTTTTTGTTGCCGGTATTATTTTTTTATGCCCTGAATGCAGATATGCGGTACAAAAACCCACGGCTGAATTGGATAGTGCGATCAGGAAAATTTTTATAACAAGAGATCAGGTATTTGACCTGAGCGGTTATGCGGGTGGCGGTGGAGGTAACCCTTTTAACCTTTTTGACGAAAATGCGTTTGTTGATCCCCGTTATGATAAGTCACCGGATGCCTTTATTCCGGTTACAAATTGTCAGCCTGTCATTCATCCCGCCATTTATTTTCATGGTTCCGATGGTAACCGCATCGTTGTAGATCTGAGAATTCCTTATTCCATAAAGGAAATATATCTGTATGACCGGTCGCATCAGTCAGATAGTTGCTGGCTTTATACAGGAAATCTTAAAAAATGGAAGACTGTTGCTTCTTTTACAACGATTGCTGAACCCGGAGAAATGAAGTGGAAAAAAATTACGCTGGATGAAGAAACCCGATTTGTAATGATCCGGTTCAGTAGTTATGAAACAGCTATTACAGAAATGGTTTTATACGGAATTCCCCTGCAGACTGTTTCGGATGCTGGGAATTTTTCTCAGACAAAGGGGCCGACAAAAACCCCACTTAAAGAATTCCTGGGTGTTAATTATATTATGGAGGATGAACCCCGCTGGGTGAAACCTTTTCACTTTAGCAGGCTTTATAATTTTGCGCTTGATTATGACAATGATTCGTCAAGAGATGAAAAACAGGTCCGTTTTAATATGCTGCATTATGGATATTATGATAATCAAAAAGCGAGATACATTTTCGATATTGACACGCTGAAAAATATTAACCATGGAAATATCTGGTATAGCATCCGCGGTGTTTCGAAATGGATGAGTGATCTGGGTTTTACTGATAAAGACCGGCCGTTGAACAGGCCCATGCTGAATTCTGAAGATCCCGAAAATTATTCGAGGCATGCAGCGATGATGTGGAATATGGCAGCATTTTTCGGATACAATAAAACGGATACGAATCTTCTTTCATTATCGAATGAACCGAGACTAACAGGCCGTGGATCCATGGATTTGTTTGAGAATGGAAATGAAGAAGATGCCAACTGGGTAGGAAACAAATATTGCAATCCTTATGAATATTTTGCACAAAGTACGGCTGATTGGGATGGAGATGAAGGCAGGCTGGGTACCCGTTTTGGAATTCATAGAGCAGACCCTGCTGCGCAACTCATGATGAGCGGACTAACCGGGTTGGATACCAACCGGGTTAAAGTTTATCGTTTACTCGCAGAAAATCTACGCAATGATCAGAAATTTATCTGGCAGGGGGGAATCCAATATCATTATTATGCACAAAGGCATGGCCATGGCATTTCTCCGGAATACGATTCCCTGCGCTGGAGATTATCAAAAGTTGCGGAATGCAGTTATCGGATAGCTCCCGGAGTTAAATGTTTTTTAGGTGAAAACGGTTATGATAAATCACCAGTTTCAACACAGTCAACACCGCTGATTCCTGGATTATCCCCTTCACAAAGTCAGGGTATTATGTTGATTCGTTCCATCAATGCAACTTTCTTTTCAGGATTTGATGCCTATATTTTATACTGGTTGAAAGACGGTAATCCGGAAAATGACCCGAGAACTTACCTGACAAGTGGCGTATTACGCAGGATGCCTGATGGGGAAACGAAAGCCTATCCGGGCTGGTATTATATAACCACCCTCGTCAACCGTCTCGGGAATTACATGCCTGACAAAGTGATCAGTGAAAACGGGAATGTCTGGATTTATCGTTACAGAAATAGTCAGCTGCGGGATTCAGTGGCATATTTTCTTTATAAACCATCGGTCACCGGAAACCAATCGTTTTCATATTCTCTTGATATCGGAAAAGCAGCAGGGCATGAGGTTCATGAGATCAGTTTCCTGGATAATTCAGAATGGGGGAAAGAAGAAAATTTGACGATCTCTGAAGGGAAGGTCCAATTACTAGTGGATGAAAAGCCCATAATAATTTTATGCAAAGAACCGGCTTCAGGAAAATAATTTTACCGGTTTCCTTCTTATCTTCAGGGACATACGGATGAAAATTCATATGCGACCGAAAATAATCCTAAACCCGAACTAATTTATGCACAAAACTTATCTGGAGATTTTCGTTGATGGCATGAATGACAAATTGTTTTTTGTACTCATCATTTTTATTCAGATTATTTTTATATTCCAGGGACTGGATTTTGCAGATGCAGGATTTGCTGCAGATTTTTACAGACGAATATTTACCGACCCTTCCACCGTTCAGTATAATTTCATGTATTGGTTCACAGGTATCATCGGCGGATCCTGGTTAAAGTTATTTCCCGGACTCGGTCTTATAGGCCTGCGCATTGCCGGTGTTGTATGCACAACACTTAGTTTCTGGATCACATATAATCTCCTGAAAAAATACCTGTATACAGGACCGCTGCGCCTGGCACTATTGCTTATCATTCTGTTTCTGGCCACAGCCATCAAGGAAATAAATTATGATGATATATCTGCCCTGTTCTTTATGTGCACAGCCTGGTTTTTATTTTCAGGCCTGACCAGAAAAAAATTATATATGCTTTTTCTGGCAGGCGCTTTTATTTCCCTTAATATGTTTTCACGCCTGCCAAATATATTAGGTCTCTCATTGATGCTGATCATCTGGTTTTCCGGTTACCTGAACCAGAAAACTCTCAGGCAGGTAGTGATTCAGTCCCTGATTTTTATCGCGGGATTTGTAGCGATGTCGTTGCTGCTTTTCGGAATGATGAAATCAATGCATCACGATGAATATTTTTTAAACAGTCTGAAGCTTACACGCCAGATGGGTTCTGCGATTGACAATTCACACGGGCTTTACTCGATGTTGAAATTATATATTGTCCATTTTGGAGAAGCGATTTCCATTTCGATTGTTGTCATTGTCGTACTCTGGAGTTCGGCAGCAGCCTGGAGAAGATTGAAATCCGACTTGCCGGTCAGCATTCCGTTCCTGCCCATTGTGAAATGGGGGATTCTGATCATGTTGACAGCTGTATGTGTCTATCGTGCGAAAAAAGACCCTGACTTTTGGTTTTATTTATTTTTATTTTATGCCGGTATGAGCCTGGTAACCGGATTTCTCATTGTCACCGGCCCCCAGCAAAAAAATCTGCGCATACTCACAGCCATAGGTTGTATGATGCTATTGGTAATGCCTTTCGGCAGCAATTATATTTTGATGAGTGTAGGTAAATATTCCATATGGATTATCGTTCCGATAACAATCGACTACCTGCTGAATATTCGTTCGCTCAGCAGCAATGTAGTAGTAAGCGAAAACAGCCAGCACTCCTATGAACAGATTATTGATTCCGGGCAAATGAATGGACTCAGGAATGCATGCATATATATTACACTGATCTATATTTTTAGTGTAACTTATTTCTATCCGTATTTTGACAGATCAAACCGTGCGCGCATGCATTACGAAGTTAATAATGAACATGTAAAAGGAATATATACAACGAAAAGCCGGGCAAAGGATATCAATGAATTGCTTACACAAAGCGCACTCTATATTAAGCCGGAGGACTATGTACTTGCCTATGATTGCATACCTATGTTTTATTATTTAACAGACACCAGACCTTACATGCATAATTCCTGGCCCTGGTTGTATGATGACGAGGTATTTAAGCAGGAATTGTTTAAATCAATTCAGGAAACACATATCTGTCCTGTTGTGATCATGCAGAAAAGATCTACCATCGGAAATAACTGGCCTGACAACTATATGGAGAATTATACGTTCAGGGCCAAAGCTATGGCCGAAATGAATGATTTTTTAAGAATTTATAAATATAGTCAGGTTTGGGAGAATGATTTTTTCAAAATATATATTCCCGCTTCCAAAACGGTTAAGGAATAAGTTCTATCCGCATGAAATTCATAAAAAATTTTATTCTATATGCAGCACTGATCCTCTTTTTTGGCGGACTTATTTTCTATCTGCTACATAAGGGCGGATCCCTGGATCAT
>DATHNR010000136.1:0-7443 GCA_035485835.1 Puia sp. | reverse complement strand
CCTTTTTTTGTAAAGCAGGCACTCATGGCCTGTGCATTCACAATAATCTGTTTTGCATACCCTGTAAATTCATCTGTAAGGATTTCACCGAAGGCGATTGCTTTTGCTGCAATGACATGTTCAAGCGGACCTCCCTGAATGCCAGGAAAAACAGCCATATCCATCAGATTACTCATAGGACGGATATTTCCCTTGTTATCTTTTAATCCGAAAGGATTGTCAAAGTCTTTCTTCATCATAATAATGCCACCCCTTGGACCGCGAAGTGTTTTGTGGGTGGTAGAAGTTACAAAATGACAATATTCGAAAGGAGAATTTAATAATTGTTTCGCTATAAGACCCGCCGGATGTGCCATATCACACATTACAAGGGCGCCAACTTTATCGGCAATCTGGCGGATTCTCGGATAATCCCAGTCACGGCTGTAAGCCGAAGCACCGCAAATGATCATCTTCGGTTTTTCCGCAAGAGCAACTTTCTCCATGCCATCATAATCTACCCGTCCGTCTTCTTTCTTCACACCATAAAAATGGGGTTGATAAAGTTTGCCGGAGAAATTCACGGGAGACCCATGTGTAAGATGACCACCCATACTCAGGTCGAGGCCAAGTATTTTATCACCTGGCTGAAGTACAGCCAGACAAACAGCAGCATTGGCCTGTGCACCACTGTGTGGTTGTACATTGGCGTATTCGCAGTCGAAAATTTTCTTCAGGCGGTCAATGGCCAGTTGTTCTGACTGGTCAACAATTTCACATCCGCCATAATAACGCCGGCCCGGGTAACCTTCAGCGTATTTATTGGTCATCACATTTCCCATGGCCTGCATCACCTGTATGGAAGTAAAATTTTCGGAGGCAATCAGTTCAATACCATGTCTTTGGCGTTCAAGTTCTTTTTGAATGAGGTCGAAAACGATCTGGTCTCTTTGCATGGCACAAAAATAGGCCAACTATGAATAAAAGATTCAAGAGGTCCTGATTTGATAAAAGAATTATCATCAACAGAAAGTATTTTATTGATCTTCGAAACCAGGTTCTCCAGATCTATATCAGAACGGTTTGAAAATATGCTTATGCAATATTCCTGTGACGGGATCAATAAAACAACAGTTCTGAATCCCCCGTTAAAACCCGTATGGTAAATAATTTCCGGAGATATTTTATCATTTGCCTGTTGAATGAACCAACCGCATCCGTACCATAATCCCTGCCGGCTTCCGACATAAGTATGACCCTGCCAGGAATAGTGGATCATTTTGGATTTGGAAAATTTTCCTGTCTCAATAGCCTCACACCATTTCATGTAATTGTTCATTGAAATATAAATTCCGCCGTCTGCTTCAGTTGAAAAGAAAATGGATTCTTCTGCGTCAGACCGGACGAATTTTTCATTTTTTTCGAAGTCATAACCAATAACCCGCCGGGGAATGGATTGATTTATTTTGAATACCGTCGCATCCCTTATTTCAAGGGGTCCGAATATTTCTTGTTGAAGATAAGCTGCGTAAGACATGCCGCTGAGTTTTTCTATCAGTAGGCCCAGCAGGCAGTAAGCCGTGTTACTATAACGGTAATGTGTACCTGAAGTAAAATAGAGGGAATCAGCAATCTTCAGAGCTGTTAGTACATCTTTATCTGTTGCGTGTTTTACTTTGTTAGTATCAGTTAAGTTATAGTGGTCAGGAATACCGGATGAATGGCTTAGCAACTGGCTGATTCGGATGCCTGACAGCGGATCCGGCAATTTAAAAAATTTACCTATGCTGTCATCCAATGAAAATTTTCCTTTATAAAATAAATCAAGTAAGGCATAAGCAGTAAATTGTTTAGTCAGTGATCCGATATTAAAATTATCATCTGCTGTAATGGGCTTTTGAGTATTGATATCTGCCAGCCCATAGCCTTTTTTGAAAATTATATTATGATGAAGTTCTATTGCTATCACGGCTCCCGGTGCAGTGGGTTGATACCATGACTTCATCAGTGAATCAATCCGATTTATATCTGATTGTCCGAACCCGCTGAAAAAAACAGATTGTAAAATCAAAAGCGGGTACAGGACATTCATATTTATAAATTGATTTGGAACATTTAATTTAAGACAGAAAATAGAATTTTCGTTAGTTTGATTGTTTTTCTTGAACTTTACCGCAACAGGATCAGCCTTCTTTGCGGAACAAAACGAAAAAGTTTTGTTTTAGCGGGACGGCAAATACTGAATATGAAAGCAATTATTCCCGTAGCAGGCGCTGGTACTAAATTAAGGCCTCATACATACACCCAGCCAAAGGCGCTGATTCCGCTCGCCGGAAAAACGATTTTAAGCATTATCGTTGATCAGTTACTTGAAGGCGGTATTTCAGAATTTATTTTTATTGTCGGATACCTGGGAACAAAAATTCAGGATTATGTTATAGACAAATATCCCCATCTGAAAACAAGTTTTGTTTTTCAGAACGAAAGGCGGGGTATAGGTCATGCCATTTTGCAAACCAGGGAACTGGTAGCAAATGATGAAATATTCATTGTTCTGGGTGATACAATTTGTGAGTATGATGTCAAGCCGATCCTTGATAAACCGGTATCCATGCTGGGAGTAAAAAGGGTAGACGATCCGCGGGATTTTGGGGTAGCTGAAATAGAAGAAGATGGAATTATAAGCCGGGTAGTGGAAAAACCTCAGATCCCCAAGTCAAATATGGCGCTGGTTGGTATTTACAAGATCCGCGAAACGGAAGCATTATTTTCCTGCCTGGAAAATAATATCCGTAACCAGCTTACGAGTTATGGAGAATACAATTTGACAGATGCCATTGAATGTATGATCACCAACAAAGTAAAATTCGAATCCTTTAAAGTGCAGAACTGGTTTGATGCAGGAAAGAAGGATACTCTGCTGGAGTCGAATGCCAAGCTGCTGAAAAAATTCGGGAGCAATATTTCACCTGATCATATTCTGGAAAATACGATCGTCATTCATCCTGTTAATATCGCTTCAGGTTGCACTATTAAAAATTCAATCATTGGCCCCAATGTGGCCATCGGTGAAAAAACAACCATCAATTATTCGATTTTAAAAGATTCTATCATCGGATCATTCGCCAACCTCACTGATATCGTGCTCACTCATTCTCTTATCGGCAGTGACACAGAAGTTAAAGGCGAAAGCAGAAGCCTGAATATTGGGGATAATACAGAGATTGATCTTGGAGAATCTTAGGAAAGTATGGGAGTATGGGAGTATGGGAGTATGGGAATAATATTTGCAAATTGATTTCTGCGTTAAGCTTTCCGCGTTCCGCGTTAAGCGTTCCGCGTTAAGCTACTTCATCCCTAAAATCCTTAGTAAAGGGTATTCTGAATCATCAGGCTGGAGTTCCGAATCGTTATCGGGAGAAACTTCGACATTTACTTTTACAGTTTTCTTTTCCTGTATTTCGATCAGTTCCTGGTATTTGTATTTCTGATAACCTTTTTTCTCAAATCGGAGGTTTACATGACATGAAGGAAGTTGTTTGAAAAAGTAGTAACCATCAACATCCGTAACAGCTTCTTTGGAAGTCTGATCGCCGGGAACCATGGCTGAAACAACTACACCAGATACAGGCTTTTTGGTAACAGCATCCAGCACCTGTCCTTTGATCAGGGGTTCAGGATTTCCATCACTGGCATATAGTCCGCATGAAACCAGACAGGTGAAAACGAGCAGTGTAAGGTAAAAAGAAACTTTCATGTGATTTGCGATTTACAAGGTAATGGTTCAGCCCAGGTTTTCCTAAATTCAATCCATAAATTTTCTATAATTCCCCCCGCAGGGAGGATATTTTTTAACATGGAACTTACCTGACCGACTTCCAGTTCACCTTCTTCCAGATCTCCTTCAAACATGCCTTTTTTCGCTCTTCCTTTTCCCAACAGGGATTTAAGATTTTCTGCCGAAACACCGGATTGCTCAGCAGTTGCAACCTGTTTGAAAAAAGCATTTTTGAGCATTCTTACGGGCATCAGTGATTTCATGGTAAGCATGGTATCACCTTCTCCTGCCTTCAACACATAATTTTTAAAATCCGGGTGGGATGATGCCTCTTCACTTAGCACAAATCTGGTACCGATTTGGACTCCGCATGCTCCGAGGGCCATTGCTGCATACATCTGACGACCGGTTCCTATCCCGCCGGCAGCAATTACAGGGATTTGTACAGCATCCACAACTGACGGGATCAGAACCATCGAAGTGGTTTCTTCACGCCCATTATGACCACCTGCCTCGAAGCCTTCCGCTACAACAGCATCACAACCCGCTTCCTCAGCCTTAAGGGCAAACCGGCTACTGCTCACCACATGTACTACCTTGATTCCCTTTTCCTTTAAGACGCTTGTCCATGTGGAAGGGTTACCGGCCGAAGTAAATACTACAGGAACTTTTTCTTCCAATACGATTTCAATATGTTTTTGAATCTCCGGATACATGAGGGGAATATTTACCCCAAAAGGGTTAGAAGTTGCCACCTTACATTTTCGAATATGTTCTCTCAAGAGATCGGGATTCATACTACCACTGCCAATCATGCCGAGGGCTCCTGCGTTGCTCACAGCTGATGCCAGACGCCAGCCACTGTTCCAGACCATCCCTGCCTGTATGATGGGATAACGGATCCCTAATAAACGGGTAATTAAATTGGAGAATTCCATAGTTTTTAAAGGTAACACCGGTGGGTAGTTAGTTTTTTTTAATTCTTTATAAAAAACTATATTTATGTAACAACTCAAGCCCACTGGATGAACAAACCTTTGCTGCTTCTTATAAGTGCAGGGTGCTTGGTTTCCTGCCATAAAGAAGCGTCAAATCCGGACAATAACTGGACCTGGTTCGGTACACCGAATAGCGCTGTTTATAACTATGTTTTAATCAATGCCAATCAGGTACTCAGTAATTCTGACTCCGAAGAATTGCACATCGGTGTAAGTGCTGCTTTCATAGACAGTAATAACCACCAGGTGACCATTGTGCGGACATTATTGGTAAATAATCAGGTTATCCAACCCGATCAGGATTCCACATACAGCTATAATTATAATTTTACTTCCGGTGAAATCAATAAGGGTTCCGAACTTTTCGGATCAAAAGTTTTGGTAACCATTCGGGGCATGGATGATGCAGACACCGTGACCAGTTCTGTATATGTTCCGAAACAACTTTCCGGGACGATCGCTGCTTTTCCGAGTAACCTGTCTCTCAGTAAAGGAATCCAGTTACAATGGACACCTGACAATCAAAATACCTGGGGAAATGTTTTGATCCAGTTATTTTATTTCAGTTCGATCAGCCAAAAAGCAGACTCGACACTGCCTTCTTATATTACAACTGCTAATCTGACCGTTCCTGATAATGGAAGCTACTTCCTAACGAAAAATGATCTTTCTTCTTTTCCTTGTAACGCATATATAGGAATTACCATCGCCCGCGGAACACAAAATGAAGCCCTTCTTCCACTATCCCGTAAAAGGGTTTATTATTTTTCCAGTGCATCTGTGAGCACACCGCCGGTTAAGCTTACTCAGTAACGCTTAACGCTTAACGCGGAACGCTTAACGCTTAACGCGGAACGCTTAACGCTTAACGCTTAACGCGGAACGCTTAACGCTTAAAGCGGAACGCTTAACGCGTAGGGTGTAGCGTGAAGTGTGCAGTATCTCCAAGTGTTTTTCTCCTGCAAAAGAGGTTGGGGGATCATGGGAATGGAAATTCTTTGGGGTTTATTTGTTCAAAAACTATTATGAGGAATTATAAAAAATTTAGTGTCTGGTTAATATCACATGAACTGGTCCAGAAAATATATAAAGAAATTGCACCGGCCTTTCCTGAATCAGAGAAATATGGGCTATCGACTCAAATCAGGCGGGCAGCATACTCAATACCACTTAATATTGCGGAAGGATGCGGGAGAACATCAGAGAAAGAATTCGCTCACTTTCTAGAAATAACGCTTGGGTCTGTACATGAATTAGAATATTGCCTCTTACTTATAAGAGATTTAGCATTCATCGAAGAAGAACAATACTTGATTTTTTACGAAAAAATTAATAAGATAAAAGCGATGATCATTAACTTAATTAAAAAAATCCGCTCTGAAACGCGTTAAGCGTTCCGCGTTAAGCGTTAAGCGTTAAGCGTTCCGCGTTCCGCGTTAAGCTTTAAAAGCCCACTTCCACATCGTTTTCCAGGTAGGTTTCTTGCCGTACATGAGAATACCTGTTCTGTAAATTCTTCCGGCTATCCATGTGGTGAATAAAAATCCCCCTGCAAGAAGGGCCATACTTAAAAAGAGCTGCCAGTAGGGAACTGTCGTGGGAACGCCATAAGCTATCCTGGCCATCATGACGATGGGTGAGCTAAAGGGAATCATGCTGGCCCAAACGGCGAGTGATCCACCAGGATCCTGGATGGCGATCGACATTATAATGAATGAAAAAATAATCGGCATCGTGATGGGTAATAAAAGTGATTGTGCTTCCTGTGGATCTTCATTAACTACAGAACCCACAGCACCAAATAAAGAAGCATAAAATAAGTAGCCACCGGTAAAATAAAATATATAGCATCCAATGATAAGAAGCCAGTTAGTATTTTGCACGGATTGTTTGAATTCAAAGATTTGACGGGCGGCTTCACTGGTCTGTGCCATCTGAGCATTACCCATTGCATTGGCTTGTTGCATATTATTAACTTCCTGCAATAATTCATGAGGAATAAAAGCCTGAGCCACTGTAAACAGAACGATGCCCAACACAATCCATAGGAAAAATTGTGTTAGTCCCACCGCACCGATCCCGATTATTTTCCCCAGCATTAACGGGAAAGGTCTTACAGAACTTACGATAACCTCGGCGACCCTGCTGGTTTTTTCTTCACTTACACCACGCATCACCATTGCGCCGTAAATAAATGTAAGCAGGTAGATGAGAAACCCACATGTATATCCGATCGCGTAAGAAAGCCCCTGACTGGAAGCCTGTGATTTTTTACCTTCATCAGAAAAACTTTTCAATTCTCCCAGATCAGATGCTGCCCGGATGGAATCGAGCCGGCCCCTCGTGATATTCGTTTTAGTAAAAATCATATGATCCGTGATCGCAGAATTAATTCGTTTTTCCAGATCGTCTATATTGGCAAGCCCCAATTGCTTTTTGTATTTAAGCCGATAGATGGTTTTTTGTCCTTCGCGGAGTTCCGGAATGATCAGTACCGCGCTGCAATTCTTATCTGCATAGTTTAAAGTGTCAATGCCGGGAGAAAAATCAAAGAAAATGGTAGAATTACTTTTCAGATAGTCTTTGAAATAACCGTTCTGATCCGAAACTGCGATCCGGTGATTGGTTTTGCCCTTGATGGCCAGGTAAACGGTACCTGCAATACCCAGAACAATTATTATAGGTAAA
>DATHNR010000135.1:0-7770 GCA_035485835.1 Puia sp. | reverse complement strand
AGGTAACCCCAGGCTTCTTCCATAGAAACATTTTTCAGCCGCTCCAGGAGCTGGTCACTCACTTTCGGTCGCCCGTCGGCGAAGCGTTCGCCGTTCCATTCAGGTGTCAGTGCCCTGATCTGGTCTGCTGTCAATGTAATTTTTTGTGCGTTGATATAAAAAGCGAAAAAGAAAAAGAAAAGCAGCAGGGATATGCTTTTGTTCATATGGCTTGTATTATGGAAATCGTAGATAAGTCTGTTCAGATCTGTGTCTGTTCGAAATATCTAAGTTAACTCATTATTCGGGTGGGTATTCAATAGTAAAAGTGCCACACCGTAATAAAAAAGGAAGCTGTATCTGGCCTTGATACAGCTTCCCGGCAAAACATTACAATGTGATCGCCAACCTTCCTGTATTACCCGGAACATCTGTTGCAATAGCATTGCCTTTTTCAAACAGTATGCCGCTTGCAGCAAAGATTTCCACCTGCACACCGGTTACGCGAAAGTCATCATTGTAGCCATGCCCTGGAGGTATTTCTTCATAACATATATTTTGGGCAAACGGGCGGCATAATGATGGTATGTCGGAAATAATAAATAAGTTAATATTGCCGGCATAAACATTTATTCAGCAATGGAAGTTCATCACCATCCAGATCTGCATCACAAGAAAAAAAATTTCAGGGAATATTTTCTGGAGTTCTTAATGATTTTTCTGGCCGTAACCATGGGATTTATCGCGGAGAATATCAGGGAATATATTACCGACAGTCAAAAAGAAAAACAATATGTTTTCTCCTTGTACGAAGATCTGCAGGCCGATACAGCCAAACTAACCTTTCTCATAAATTACGATGAAGAAAAAATAAATGTGTTAAGCCACATGAACGCCTGTTATGATACCGTTTCAAAAAACCTCAAAGCAACTTCCTGTATGGGTGCTTTGGTCAAATATTCAAAGACAAACAGGACCTTCCAACCTACCGATCGTACACTCAGGCAACTTGCCAACGCGGGTGGTTTCCGGTTGCTAAGTAAAGAAGATGCGGACAGTATTTTGGTATATGAAAGTATGTACAGGCAGTACGAAGATTTTCAAAGAACGATATTCCAGGGTGCCCAGGACAATGTCAGAAATACATTAAATCTCCTGGCCGATTTCAAGGTTAATTATCCGCTTCAAAATCCTGCGCCATGGTGGGGAAAGGACACGACAACTTCTAATCTCAGCGGCCCGTTTTTATTTTCCGACGACCGGTTGTTACTGAACAAATGGTTCAATGAGCTGGCTCTGTATTTAAGAATTACTAAAGCCCAGCGAAATTTATTGGCCAATTTGAAAGACGAGGCCACGCAATTGATGACTTTCTATAAAGACGAACATCGTCTCGATTGAGATAGTATCACCGACTGAATTCCCCTTCCTTAAACAACTTCGGTTCCCTCCGGGAGCTGCTGATTTCATTTTCCGGTAGAAATTGTTTGGCAGTATCAAATACATGTATACCTTTATAGTGTAATACTATACTATTACACTATATATATATGTTGAAAATCAATAACTTAACTTTTGGATATTCTCATAAATCCCTTTTATTCAAGGGACTGGACCTGGAGCTGGAGGACGGCCATGTATACGGATTGTTCGGAAAAAACGGTGCAGGGAAGTCAACCTTATTAAAAAATATGACGGGCCTGGCCTTCCCGTTAAAAGGTCAGTGCATGCTTGATGGAATCAATGTTTCTGAACGTCCAGTTGCAGTTCTTGAAGACATATTTTTTATAGCTGAAGAAATATTCCTCCCTTCCCTGACACCTGTTGAATTTGTCAAAAACACTGCTGGTTTTTATCCAAAATTCGAAGAGGATAATTTTTATCATTACCTGAAATTGTTAGAAGTCGATCAGCACGGGAATATGAGCAGGCAATCCTACGGACAACAAAAAAAAGCACTGATCGCATTTGGACTGGCAACCAATACGAAGCTGATGATCATGGATGAACCTACCAATGGTCTGGATATTCCATCCAAAGTGCAATTCCGAAAACTCATTGCTTCCGTGCAGACTGAAAATCGCTGCATCGTTATATCAACTCACCAGGTGAGGGACCTGGAAAGTCTTATCGACACCATGCTGGTATTGCACAACGGTGAGATTTTAGTAAACAAATCATTGGATGAAGTGGGAGAGAAGCTGAGCTTCGGAATCTATCCTAACGTGACCGAAATATCTGCACTCTACCAGGAGGAAAATATTCGTGGAAAAAATGTCATACTGCCAAACACCACAAAGGAATTCAGCAAAGTGGATATTGAATTACTTTTTAATGGCATTATCAGTGGCAACCAATCCTTATTAAAAATTTTAAATGCTTCCTGAAATGAATAAAACCTTTAGTATAAATCGTTTTAGCAGGCTTTTTAAAAAGCACACAAAAGAACACTATAAAAATTACCTGATGTCTGTCGCAGTATTGGTTGGTGTGATGATCCTGGGCGGAGGTTTTCTGGTTTATATGACAGATATTCAGTTGGATAAAAATATCCAGACATTTTTCTTTTTTTCTATCATGCTGCTGGCGGGAACCATTTTTACCAGTTCATCCTTTGCAGATTTGGGTGAAAGGAAAAAAGCTATTTCATGGCTGGTTTTACCTGCATCGCAGTTTGAAAAATACCTGGTGGCATGGATTTATTCTTTCCTTCTCTTTATCATAGTGTATACTTTAATTTTTTATCTGGCACTTTTTACTGCGTTGAATATTCAGCATGGACATACAAATCGTATGGTCATTCTGAATATTTTCGAAATGCAGATTCTTCAGATGTACCTGGTATTTGCCTTTTTACATTCGATTGCTTTTTTTGGCGCCGTCTATTTTGAAAAATTGAATTTCATCAAAACAGCTTTCGCTTTTTTTATTATTATCGCTGCCCTGATCCTGTTTAATAAAGGTTTGCTTAGCGTATTTACAGGGAAATCGGTAGATGCGTCCCCGCCTTTCGGCAACATGCGATTTGCAGAGAGTGGTCAGATGGTGGATATCAAAATTGAAAGGCAAAACGCACCTTATATACTTTACCTGTTTATCATCTTAACTGTTATTTTCTGGGTTGCAGCATACTTCCGCCTGAAAGAAAAACAGGTTTAATGAACAAATTGTAAAATGGAATTCAGAGACAACGAACCTATATATCTGCAGATTGCCGCCTACGTGGGCGAGAATATTTTATTGAAAAAATGGCAGGCTGATCAGAAGATACCTTCTGTCCGTGACCTTGCTGTGGAACTACAGGTTAACCTGAATACAGTGTTGCATGCGTACGAATTTCTGGAAAGCCAGGGGGTCATTTATATCAAAAGAGGACTCGGGAATTTTGTTGCATCGGATGGACAGGAAAAGGTGAAAGCTTACCGTAAGGAACGTTTTATACAACAGGACCTGCCGGTTTTTTTTACCAATGTTTACCTGCTCGGAATCAGCCAGGAAGAAATCCTGCAACGCTATGAACAGTTCAGCCTTCATGCTAATATTTCAAAAACAAGTACAGACGATGAAAACAAGTAATAAATTTTTATTAACAGCCGCAGTTTTCACCATCTTATCCCTGGGTGTTTATGACTTTTTTTTAAATGCAGAATACAAATCAGGGAATTACACGAATCCGTACAAGAATTTTATAGCCTTAAAGTTTAAGGACTTTGATATGATCGATCTTCCTTCCTCCACTGCAGCGAATGTAAAATTGACGCAGGGTCCGTTCAATATACGGATAGATGAAAATGCAGCTGC
This sequence comes from Puia sp., assembly GCA_035485835.1. Taxonomy (GTDB): domain Bacteria; phylum Bacteroidota; class Bacteroidia; order Chitinophagales; family Chitinophagaceae; genus Puia. The sequence continues at coordinate 3,990 of DATHNR010000135.1, read as the reverse complement.
CTTTGTGAAAGTAAGCCAGGAAGGTAAGAGGCTTCAGATAAAAGCCGCCTTTGATGGGAATTACCAGAGCACTCCTGCTGAATATATTCTGTTGATCTCATGTCCAAAACTTTCGGATATAAATATAAATGCAGGTTACCGGGCAAATAATGCTGAAGTGACCGATACGATTGTCAGAGATGACTGGAACATGCGTAGAGTTTTGATTGATGGCTTCACTCAGGACTCCTTACATATAACCCAGGACTATGGCAGCAGTTTGGTATTGGCGAACAACCATATGCGAACAATCAGTGCCGTGATAGGAAAAAGTCCGAAGAGTGGATCCTACCTGTTTATTCAGGAAAACAATGAATTCAGCAATGTTGAACTTAATATACAAAACAACAGTAAATTATTTTTAGACAATGCAAGAATTCAAAACCTGTACTGCGAGCTGGGTGACAACTCAAAGCTGATAGTAACCGGAAAAGCAAAAAACTTATTGAACAATATAAAACCCGGCCAGAAATGAAACTGACGATCAAATCGCTATCGAAGACTTACTCCAACGGTGTGAATGCCCTAAAAGATGTTTCACTGATTTTAGAGAATGGAATGTTTGGTCTTTTAGGTCCCAATGGGGCGGGTAAGTCCTCCCTGATGCGCACGATTGCCACGCTGCAGGAAGCAGATGAAGGAACCGTTTTCCTGGATGAGCTGGATGTTTTAAAGAATAAAACACGTGTAAGACAGTTGCTGGGTTATCTCCCGCAGGAATTCGGTGTATACCCAAAAATTTCTGCTGAAAGAATGCTGGATCATATAGCACAATTGAAAGGCGTGGGTAATGCTGGAGAAAGAAAGGAACTGGTGGGAAGCCTGCTCGAAAATGTAAATCTTTCTAAGGACCGAAAAAAACATCTCGGCACTTATTCAGGAGGTATGAAACAAAGATTCGGTATCGCCCAGGCACTGATCGGCAATCCACGGCTGATTATTGTGGATGAACCAACTGCCGGCCTCGATCCGGCAGAAAGAAACAGATTTTATAATCTCCTGAGTCAGCTCGGAGAAAAAACAATCGTCATTCTTTCAACGCATATCGTTGAAGATGTAAGTACGCTCTGTTCGAATTTTGCCATCATTTGTCAGGGTGAAGTATTGTATTCAGGTAATCCTGATAATGCCGTAAAAGAACTGGAAGGTAAGATCTTCAGCAAAGAAATTAGTCAGACAGAATTACCGGCATATCAGGAAAAATATAATGTCATTTCAACCCAACTTAAAACAGGCAGGCTGCATATAAGAATCCTGCAGGAAACAGGGCCTGGAGACGGTTTTACTCAAACCGCTCCGAACCTGGAGGATGTATATTTCTGCAATATTGCAACCCGTGTTGATGTCAATACCATTTAAAATATGTTCCGGAAAATATTTTTATTCGAAATTCAAAACCGATTCAGGAGACCTGCGGTTTACCTGTACTTTTTAGCAGCATTTATTTTTACGGTCGGAACTTTTGCGACCGGTTCGTTGCCTATCGGAGAAAAAGAAAATATCAATGCTCCTTATCTGATCGCCATGTGGTGTGCGGGTGTTACCATGCTGATGATGCTGATCAGTTCTTCTGTTATGGGTCAGGCCTTATACCGCGACATTGAATATCAGACGAAAGACTATTACCTGACTTACCCGATTACCAAAGCAGGATATTTTTGGGGCCGCTATTTCGGATCATTTTTTTGTATGATGGCCATTGCCAGTTCTATTATCATCGGTGCCTTTATCGGAACAAAACTCGGCCCTCTCATGGGCTGGACAGATCCAAAACAATACGGTCCCAATCATTTCATTTATTATCTGAATCCCTTTCTTACAATTGCATTGCCTAATCTGTTCTTTACATCCTCATTATTTTTCGGACTGGTGGCTATTACACGTAATGTAAAAGTTATTTACAGCGGCGGTATCCTGTTGTTCCTCGGATATTTTTTATCGCTGTTTTTTTTCGGGAACACAAATAATGAAAGAGTTATAACATTGGCAGATCCATTTGGCCTGAACAGTATCCGTTATATGTCAAATGCCGCCAATTCCTTTCAGAAGAATAATACACTGTTTCCTGTCAGTGGAAACTTTTTATTGAATCGCCTGATCTGGACGGGCATTGGATTTGTTGTTATCATGTACACCTTTTTCCGCTTTAGTTTCGAGAAATTTTTCAGTGGCAAAAGAGATAAAGCGATGATTGATGATGATGTTTCTAAAGTGAGACGGGTAATTTTTAAAGATGTGCATGTTGATTTTAAAGGCGCTTACAATCGAAAAACTTTATGGCAATTAAGCAGGCTCGAACTAAGAAATATTGCAAGAGATAATTATTTCTGGATCATCCTGTTCAGCGGCTTGTGTTTTCTTGCATTCGTATTCTGGATGGGCAGCAGGAGTTATAATGTGCCTGATTTCCCACGCACAGTTCTTCTGTTTAATATTTTTAATGACGTATTTACATTTTTCATTTTCTTCATTATCATTTTCTATACGGGTGAAACCCTTCACCGCGACCGGGTTACGCGCTATTCATATATCAATGATTCCCTTCCCCCGCCAAACTGGGTACTCAATGGCTCCAAGCTTATTCCGCTGCTCATATTGGGTGTTTTTCTGAGTTTCGCCCCGGTGTTTATTGCGCTGGCAGTGCAATTAATTAAAGGGTTTTATCAGTTTAATTTACATGCATATTTCCTCAATGTTTTTGTTGTTATCCTGCCTCGCTTTTTGGAGATGGTAATCTTTTCCTATGTTATTCATGTTGTGATCAATAATAAATTTGTAGCACATGGTATAGGCATAACCATTTGGGTACTGATGTTTTTTCTTCGTCTTACGGGATATTTTAACTACAATCTATTATTGTATTCCTATACACCATGGTTTGGAATTTCGGATATGGACGGACTCGGACACATGACTTCTCCCGTAATGTGGTTCAATTTTTACTGGCTGATTTGGTGCGGACTGCTGATCATTATTTCAGCTTTATTTTATTACAGGGGAATTACTTCGTCGTTTAAAGAAAGACTACAGCTGGTAAGAGAAAGATTTGACAGGAGGACACGGTTATTTGCCGGTGGATTCCTGATTTTGTTCCTGGCAACGGGTTCTTTTATTTATTATAATGTTAGCTACTTAAATGACTTCCTGCTTCAATCAGAAAATGAATACAGGGCTGTTCTTTATGAAAAATCATTAAAGCATTTTGAAAAACTTCCTTTACCAAAAGTTACCGGGATTAAAATGTTTGTGAATCTGTATCCTGATAAACAGCAGGCAATTATAAAATCCTTTGTCAGTATTAAAAATAAAACAAACCGGCCCATTGAAGAGATATTGTTGGATGCCGATGGGATCACAGAGTATTCAATTAAAGTGGATGGCATATTTGTTCCCTATACATATCCACTGCTTTATCCCCGTGGTATGTTCAATTGGTTCAGGTCAAAATTCGATACGTCAGACTTCAGGTTATATAAATTTCAGAAACCGCTGGCATCAGGTGATTCAATGGTGCTCGAAGTCAACTCATCATTATATCCAAAGGGTTTTAGCAACGGATTATTTTCCGCAAATATTCTTCGTAACGGAACTTTTATTGGAAGCGGATTACCGGGACTTGGATATGATGATGATGATGAGATCAATAGTCCTTATGTTAGAAAAAAGAATGGCCTGCCTCCGAAAGATGATGAAGATATTCCCCAAAATGACCCCCTTGGTATGAGTACTTTGAGAGCAGGGAAATCTGCGGATCTCATGAACTTTGATGTCACCATAAGTACTGAAGGAGATCAGACGGCCATCGCTCCGGGCGATCTCGTGGAAGAATGGAAAAAAGATGGACGCAATTATTTTCACTATGTTAAAAGCCAGCCTGGCATGTACAATCCTTACGGTTTTATTTCAGCGCGATATATCCTGAGAAAAGACAGCGTGCAACTTGATCATAAG
>DATHNR010000134.1:0-6007 GCA_035485835.1 Puia sp. | reverse complement strand
ACCAGATAAAAGATGGAAGTGGTAAAAAAGCGTTGCATCCTGTGGAAATTCTTTATGATGCCCTTTTATAAGCCTAAGGCTTATAGCTTTGAAAGTCATTAAAATTTTTCAACATGAATACAAGAAGGGAATTTATTCAGAAAATCAGCGGCTCGGCTATCGCCGTCTCCGTATTGCCAGGTTACCTGCCGGCAGCCTGCACAGCCCTACCGAATGAGGCTTATGACGGGCCCGTGTTGAAGGTCGCCATTCTGGGTCTCGGCAGTTATGCAAACCGGGTAGCCGACGCCATGGTATCCTGTAAAAAAGCAAAACTTACAGGAGTGATCAGCGGAACGCCGTCCAAGATCAAAGCCTGGCAATCCAAATTCAATATCCCGGAAAAAAATTGTTATAGCTATGAAAATTATGACGCGATAAAAAATAACCCGGATATTGACGCTGTATATGTTATCACGCCCAATGCACTTCATAAGGAAGAAGTTATCCGCGTGGCTGCAGCCGGTAAACATGCCATCAGCGAAAAGCCGATGACGATCAGCGTGAAGGATGGTGAAGAAATGATTGAAGCCTGTAAAAAAGCAAATGTAAAATTGCTTGTTGGTTACCGGATGCATTTTGAACCACATACACTGGAAATCGTTCGTTTGAGAAATGCAGGAGAGTTTGGAAAAATTACTTTTTTCCAGGGTTTATCTGGTTTTATAATTGGTGATCCAAATCAGTGGCGGCTGAATCCAAAGCTTTCAGGTGGTGGCTCAATGATGGATATCGGAATTTATTCGGTTAATGGTTCGCGTTATATGACCGGAGAAGATCCTATCTGGGTAAATGCGGTGGAAACTAAAAACGACCCTGTTAAATTCGTTCAGGGAATAGATGAAACCATTCAATTCCAGTTGGGATTTCCCAGTGGAGCCGTTGCCTCATGCCTGTCTACCTACTCGATGAACTGGCTTGACCGGTTTTTCCTGGATGGTACGCAAGGGTTTGCAGAATTATATCCAGCTACGGGTTATGATCCCACACAGGGACGAACAAATAAAGGCCCGCTGGATTTCCCCTTCATTCCGCATCAAACGATACAGATGGATGAAATGGCAGCAATCATCCTGGAAGGGAAAAAACCTATTTTACCGGTAGACGGAGAAGAAGCACTCAAGGATTTAAAAGTCATTGAAGGGATTTATAAATCCGCACAAACCGGTAAAACGGTTAATCTAAAACTTTAAATTTATACGGCTGCCAGGCACCATTCAGCTGTTTGCCGGATACCTTCCTCATAGCTTGTAGGTTTGAATTGAAATGCCTTTTCAAATTTAGAAGAATCAAATTCATAAGGGAATTCATTCTGATAAAGCATTTCACTCATTTCTTTCATGATGGGAACAAATAAGCCCACAATATCTATCAGCCATTTGGGCATGACCTGAACCTTCGCTTTAGCATTCATATACTTTGCGGCGATGGAAATAAAATCATTGGCAGTTATTGCCGGCAACGTGCTGGGCAAATGCCAGCTTTGTCCGTAAGCAGATTCAGTAACTGCCAGCATATATAATCCTCTGGCCGCATCGGGTGTATATGTATAGCTGTGAATCTGATTTGCATTCACGAAACATTGCGCAGATTTTCCCTTTTTCAATCTGTCGAAAACCATGATATATGGGCCACTCGTGTTTGTGGCACGCGGGCCATAAAAATCAGCAGCCTTCGCAATAATGGCTTTCAGGCTGCCGGATTTCATTTCCTTAAGCAGCATCTCATCAATCTCCGCCCGAACTTTCCCTTTTTTACTGCATGGATTGAAGGGTGTGGATTCAGTCATTTTCCCTTTCACTTTTCCATACATATATACATTGTCAAAAAAAATCAGTTTCGCATTGTAAGTCTTGCAGGCATCGATCGTATTTCTCATAATGGCCGGCCAGCTGGATCTCCATACTTTGATACTATATTGCAAGCCCACCAACAAGTAAACGATATCCGATCCCTTCACAGCCTGAAAAACCTGTTCCCTGTTCAAAACATCTGCAGCAATTACTTCTGTTCCTTCGATTTGCTTTGGATTTCTTGAAACCAGTCTGATTTTTTCTCCCGAAGACTTAAGAATGGGAATCAGTTCCGTTGCGATCGTTCCGTTTGCTCCCAGTATTGTATGGAGGGACATAAACTAATTATTGATTATTAATTAAGAAAATCAATTCAGGGCAAATTTAGAGTAACTATAGAACATTAAATAACAGGTGCTCAAACCGGATCATGAAACCATTGGGGGCCACTCTTTGCATATCGCTATACAATTGAATTTTATAACCAATATCCAGACGCGACTGGCTATTGAAAATAAACTGTACAGCAGGTGCCATATCTATGAAGTTTTCATTTTCATTTAATAAATGTTGTCCCAAAAATTCCAGCATAATATTCACGTTGGTCTGCTTATAATTGAGATACCTCTTCGGAAATATTAGCCTGCCTGTCGAAATACTAAAATTCAGGGCCTGATCTGCCTGGTTCGCAGGAAATTTATTTTCCGAACCATTATTATATGCCTGGTTAAAACTCATAGATGCCGAAATAGCCTGTTTATGCAGGAGTTGGGTTGCAATCAGCCCAAGAGCATATCCTGTATTATTCCGTGTCAGGTCAATTTCTTCCTGAAATATTTCTGAGTTGTTAAGGCTAATTCGTGCGAATGCAGCCATTCTGAAATGCCTGTTTACAGCATCTGCTGAATAAATCCTGTATTTTATATAAGTTCCAAATCCTACTGCATGAAAATTTCCTCCCTGGTTGGTGAAAAATCCATCAAAATGTAACATCAGGTCTTTGTTCACACCCCACATCAATTCAGGTATCAGCTGGTAATTGAGCATGGCGTCTGACTTATCATACATCAACCAGTTACTCGCCCGGATCCCCAGAGATTTAGAAGGCATATTACTGGCAGGCTCTGTAAATACAAATAATTCCTGCGCTTTGAGTAAACCAGATAATAAAATAAGGGTTAAAAAGATTATTATATGTTTTAAGAAATCTTTCATATTAAGATTTTGACAGGGTAACGTGGTAGATTTTTTCTCCATTGCTGCCTGATAACCCTGAACCAAAATTGCCGGTAAATTTTTTACGATCGTCTTCCTGTAAATAATCTTTATCAACGATCAGGAGTTTTTTTTCTCCGTTCAGTATTTGTTTATTAACACCCACGAAATAAAAAATGAGTTCATTTAGTTTTAATGAAGAATCACTTGCAACCTCAGTATTGTGAAAATTGATGTTCACTTCCATCCAGGCTACGGAAAAACCTGCATCGAGGACAGCTTTTTTTAATTTCTCCGGGGAAATTAAAGATGGATTGTTGAACTGAACGTGATAACTGGAATGCTCTATGTCTTCCTGTACATTCGCTACATTAGGTACTTTCTGAAGAGATTTGTAAATAGCCCTGCTGCACATACTACAGGTAAGTCCTCTCGCCTGAAGAGAAACAGATTGTATTTGTGCGATGACCGACGACTGTACGAACAGCGCGATGACCATCATATATATATGAGCGGATTTCATAAAATAATTTTAAGATTACCTGATTAAATAAATGAAGTGAAAGGGAATTAAATCCCGGGCATTGAAAGCCAATACGAAGGAGGTATCATATCAGTAAAGCGCGGTTCAAGATAAAGCGGTGCGAGCCTTGAATTCCCGGCGGACTATGCGCAGAAGAATTAGAAATTATACACAGTCTTTCTGTAGCAACTGCAAATGCCCGGAAAGAAGTATGAACAGTTATGAATTTCTTCTGCAGCTTATTCGAATATACAAGATCTGTAAGTTTTTGGTTCTTGTCAGACTTAATTATTTTTTGCTCATCCTTACAACAACCCATTCCCTTGTCGGACTTTTTCATGCCGCATCTGTGACAATTTTTGGAATCCTCAGGCAGGAAACTAAAACTGACCTGTTTACCCATACAATAGTGCAGGTACACCGTTGCTTCACAGGAACTGGTGATGTATAAGAATGCAAGTATTGAAACGATCAGCTTTTTCATAAAAGACAGTACAAAGGTACCCATTTTGTGCAATTTTCATAGCTTTACGTTTATGCCTAACAGACGTGTTGCCATTCAACAGTTACTCATGATCTGGGCAGGAGTTGCTCTGATGCCCTCCTGCTTACAGCATGAACAGAAAGTTTCCATACCACTCAATCTCATTCAAATCCTGCCGGAGGATGAAAACATGCTGGCAGAGCTGGCAGAGACCATTCTTCCAAAAACTGATACACCGGGAGCTAAAGACCTTTCGGCTCATTTGTTCGCATTGAAAATGGTTGATGATTGCTATACAAAAACAAACCAGGAAAAATATATAGGAGGAATGAAAGCATTTGAATCTTTCGTTTCGAAAAAAACAGGTAAATCATTTACTGAGATCAGTCCCTCGGAAAGGCAGTCCATCGTAGCTGAACTGGATAAGCAAAAATCTTCAGAAGAAGCTCTTTCATATTTCTTTCAATCGACAAAGAGATTGACCGTTGAGGCTTATACTACCTGTGAATACTATATGACAAAAATCCGTGGGTATAAAATGATACCCGGAAAATTCCAGGGTTGTATTCCTTTAAAAACTGCATAAACTTAATGTAACGATATGGGCAATCTGAACGATGGCGTGAAAAACAGAACCTATGATGCGATTGTGATCGGATCCGGCATGAGTGGCGGATGGGCTGCTAAAGAATTATGTGAAAAGGGATTGAAAACACTGGTACTGGAAAGAGGACGTGATGTTGTTCATCTCAAAGACTATCCCACCACGAATATGTTGCCATGGGAGTTCGAACACCGCGGTCAGATTCCGGAAGCAATTCAGGAAGCCAACCCTGTGGTTAGCCGTTGTTATGCGTTCAGGGAAGACGCGGTACAATTTTTTGTAAAGGATACAGAACATCCTTATGTGCAGGATAAACCGTTCGACTGGATCCGCGGCTACCAGGTAGGCGGCAAATCATTGTTATGGGCCCGTCAGACACAGCGATGGAGCGATTTCGATTATGAAGGACCGGCAAGGGATGGTTTCTCTGTTGACTGGCCTATACGATATAAGGATATCGCGCCCTGGTATAGTTACGTAGAAAAATTTGCGGGGATATCCGGAAATAAAGACGGGCTTGATGTATTACCCGATGGGGAATTTTTACCGGCGCTGGAATTAAGTTGTGTTGAAAATTATTTTAAAGATTATATAGCAAAAAATTATAAAGACCGGCACGTCATTTATGCGCGTTGCGCACATCTCACGGAACCCAAACAGATCCATTTGGACCAGGGCCGGGGACAATGCCAGAACAGGAATCTTTGTCAGCGTGGTTGTCCCTTTGGTGGATATTTCGCTGCTAACTCGACGACGATTCCCTGGGCAATGAAAACCGGCAATATGACGCTTCGCCCTTTTTCTGTTGTGGAATCTATTATATATGACGAAAAAAAGGGCAAGGCCTCCGGTGTAAGGGTCGTTGATGCACACAGTAAAGAAGTGGTTGACTATTATGCCAGGATTATTTTTGTTAATGCCGCTGCAATAAATACCAACCTCATTCTTTTAAATTCAAAATCAAACCGATTCCCCAATGGACTTGGTAATGACAGCGGTATATTGGGAAAATATTTTGCTTTTCATAATTACAGGGGACATATTTCTGCGGAATACGAAGGATTCATGGATAGCACCACAGCAGGCGGAAGACCTACCAGTGCATATATTCCGCGTTTCCGTAATGTTCATAAACAGGAGACGGACTTTCTGCGTGGCTATGCTGCCGGATTTTATTCCGGAAGATTTAGCTTCCCCAAAGCAGAGGGTTTCGGCACAACATTAAAAGAAAATCTTGCAAAAAAAGATCCTGGCCCATGGCGTGTGGGCTCTCATATGATGGGTGAAACCATTCCGAAAGAAACGAACTTCTTAAGCCTGGATTCCAGTAAGAAAGATGAATGGGGTGT
>DATHNR010000133.1:0-2787 GCA_035485835.1 Puia sp. | reverse complement strand
GAACAGGTGCAGAAGATTGACTGAAAACATAAAAACAACTAAGTAACAAAACATTCAAACACAAAATCTTTTTCATGCGATATAATTAATTTTTCAAAAATACGAAACAGCTTTCCAGTTTGCAGGATCTTCCCTCCATTTAACAAGTGTTTCGTGTTGTGCAGCATTTACAGATCCTTTTTCCACGGCCAATCTGATCAAAGTTGAATAATCGGTCAGAGATCGTGTTTTAATGCCTTCAGCTGCAAATGCTTTAGCAGCTTCATCAAAACCATAGTTAAATATAGAAACCAAACCGGCAATTTGCAAGCCTGCTGCCTTGAGCGCATGTGCAACAGCCAGACTGCTTTTACCTGTAGAGATCAGGTCTTCAATAATAACAACCTGTTTTCCTTCCTGGTAATAACCTTCAATTTGGTTGCCCATGCCATGTTCCTTTGGTTTCGAACGGACATATATAAAAGGCAGCTTAAGCTGGTCTGCAGCCATCGCTCCCCATGCTATCCCGGCAGTAGCAACGCCGGCCAAATATTCAGCATCAGGAAATTCTTCAAAAATCTGGTTACACATTTCCGATTTGATAAATTCGCGGATATGGGGGAATGATAGAATTTTTCTGTTATCACAATAAATGGGGCTTTTCCATCCTGATGCCCAGGTAAAAGGTTTTTCAGGACTCAATTTAATAGCCTGAATTTCCAGGAGTTTTTCAGCAACTGCTTTTTCATTGGTCATGCTGTGAAGATAAAAAATTCCTTTGTTTCGGACAGTGATTTATCTACGAGGATTCAATGTATTTATTTATCATCTAAAAAGCATATGAGGCGTATCAAGGAATTGATTAAGGCGGCCTATCTTTATCGTTATCATGAATAAAGAAAACAGGATTTTAGTTAAAGCAGGCGGGGGTTTGGTTATAAACGAAAATAAGGAAATCCTCTTTATGTTTCGCCGGGGAAAATGGGACCTTCCCAAAGGAAAACTTGATCCGGGTGAATCACTGGAATCATGTGCCCAACGTGAAGTAAAAGAAGAAACAGGAATCAGTAACCTGGAACTCCTCAGGTTTCTGCTTATTACTCAGCATGAATATGAGGAAAGAGGACAAGTCATCTTGAAGGAAACACATTGGTGGCTGATGAAAGCAAACAGTAATCAAAAACTTATTCCCCAAACAGAAGAAGATATCACTGAGTTAAAATGGATAGGGCCTTCTGATTTTGAAATAATTTATCAAAATACTTACCCGGGTATACTGGATGTGATGAAAGCGGGAGGGTACTTTATTTAGTGTGAGAGTGTGAGAGTATGAGAGTGTGGACGTTAAAATTATTCTCACACTCTCACACTCTCATACTCTCATACTATTCTTTCTTCTTTTTAACATACACCGTCAGTCTGCTGACGCAAATCAATTTTTCATTCTTGTCAATTATTTTAATATCCCAGACATGGGACGACATCCCGATATGAAGTGGAATTGCTGTTGCAGAAACAAAACCATCCTTTACACTGCGAATATGATTTGCATTGATTTCAACACCTACACAATAATAATGTACCGGATCAACAACCATAACGGAAGCCACACTGCCAACGGTTTCTGCCAGTGTTGCTGAAGCACCTCCGTGCAACAATCCATAAGCCTGGCGCGTGCGCTCGTCTACAGGCATCGTGGCTTTGAGATAATTTTCGCCAACTTCTGTGAATTTAATCCCCAATAAATCATTCATTGTATTGGCCGAAAGTTTGTTCAGTTTTTCTATATCCCAATCCATCTTAAACCAAATCGACATGTAGTAAATTTTTATTCTCTTTTCTTTAACCGATAGCTCTTGAAGGTACACTCTCACACTCTCACACTCTCACACTCTCACACTCGCATATTTGCCCCAGGCTTTGAGCTTTTCAGCGAATCAGCAACCACCTGCGGAAGAAACTGCGTTACATCTCCACCATTTCGTATAACGTCGCGCACAAGAGTGGAAGCTACAGAGGTATATTGTGGCAGACAGGTCAGGAAAACTGTTTCGATTTGAAAATCAAGACTACGGTTCATATCTGCAATAGCCTTTTCATATTCGAAGTCATTCACGTAACGGATACCGCGTATTATATAATGAGCGCCTACCTGCTGGCAACACCTGATGGTAAGACCGTCATACAAGACTGCATCCACCCCCGGGTTATCCTTATATATTTCCTTTATCCAGGCAATTCTTTGTTCTTCGGAAAACATCGGCATTTTGTTAAGGTTCCGGCCAATACCGATTACGACTTTATCAAACAAGCCTAGTGAACGGCTGATAATATCAAGGTGACCGATGGTTATCGGATCAAATGTGCCGGGAAAAAGTGCAATCCGCTGCATTTTTATTTGAAGGTATTAAAGATTCGAAACTTTGCCAGCCAATAAATATAAAACTGCCATACGTACAGCCACTCCATTTTCCACTTGCTGAAGTATGATGGACTGTTTACTATCTGCCGCATCACTATCCAATTCCACGCCCCGGTTGATGGGCCCAGGATGCATGATCACGATTTCCTTGGAGAGTCCGTCCAGAAGTTTCCTGTTAATGCCATAAGCAAGACTATATTCCCGCAGGGATGAAAACAATACCTGGTTTTGTCTTTCGAGTTGTATGCGCAGTACGTTGGCTACATCGCACCATTCAAGAGCCTTGCGCAGATTATATTCTACCGGAATATCGAATGCTTCTGTAATATGAACCGGTATAAGTGTTGGCGGACCCGCTACCATCACTTCGGCGCCCATTTTTTTCA
>DATHNR010000132.1:0-6373 GCA_035485835.1 Puia sp. | reverse complement strand
CAAAAGCTGGCTGACCTGATCGTTGAAGGAACCGCACAGGTAGGGCTTGCAATCAGTGAGCTGCGTAACATGCGCGATATGAGAAAGATTACGGACGCTCTGGTGAAGATCAACAGTATCGAAAATCAGGCGGACGACGTTTTTGATATGAGTATTGACCGGTTATTTGAAACCGAACCAGATGCCAAAGAGGTAATTAAAAAAAGGGAAATCTACCAGGTTATGGAAACCGTAACAGACAAATGCGAAGATGCTGCCAATGTGATTGAAACCATCATCATTAAGTATGCATAACCCTTTAAACTAGTGTGGTGGTGTGGTAGTAGAAGTAAAAATTAAATTCCCTATTTCGAATGACTTTTCTGGTAATCATCATTATACTCGCTCTGATTTTCGATTATATCAATGGATTTCATGATGCGGCCAATTCGATAGCAACCATTGTTTCAACTAAAGTACTCACTCCTTTCCAGGCTGTACTCTGGGCTGCTTTATTCAACTTCGCTGCATTTTTTATCTCCAAATACCTGATCGGAGAATTCAAAATTGGAAATACGATTGCCAATTCAGTTAATAAGGATTTTATTACTCTCGATGTAATTTTTTCAGGATTGATTGGTGCTATTGCCTGGAACCTTCTGACATGGTGGTTTGGAATTCCTTCAAGTTCATCCCATACGCTTCTTGGAGGATTTATGGGTGCTGCTATTGCACATGCCGGATCGTTAAGCAGGCATGGTACTTCTGTGATAAATTATGCAAAAGTAGTCCCGACATTCCTATTCATATTCCTTGCACCTATAATCGGGATGATCATTGGATTTATTATCACGATCACCATTGTAAACATTTGCCGTAACGCAAATCCGTACCGTGCAGATAAATGGTTTCGCAAATTGCAACTTGTTTCTTCAGCATTGTTTAGCCTGGGACATGGCGGGAATGATGCGCAGAAAGTAATGGGAATTATCGGTGCCGCGATGATTTTTTACCAGCATAAGCTGGGGCATACTATCAGCTTCAAAGAATTTGTAAATCAAAACATGTGGGTCCCGCTGGCAAGTTTTACATGTATTGCTTTGGGTACTATGAGCGGTGGATGGAAAATTGTAAAGACCATGGGAACACGTATCACAAAAGTTACTCCACTGGAAGGAGTTAGTGCAGAAACAGCCGGCGCCATCACATTATTTATCAGCGAAAAATTGGGGATACCCGTAAGTACCACCCATACTATTGCAGGTTCCATTATGGGGGTAGGGGCAACAAAGAGACTCTCGGCCGTCAGGTGGGGTGTTTCCCTTAATCTGCTCTGGGCGTGGATTCTTACCATACCCGTCAGTGCGATCTTCTCAGCCATCGTTTACTTGGTTTTATCTCTCTTCAGACACTAGGAAAGTATGGGAGTATGGGAGTATGAAACCAGCATGTTTAAAAAATAATCCTGTTTAAATTATCAAACTAAGAGTCGTAAGTTCAGAATCAGGTTATTGCTTTTTCATTCCCATACTCCCATACTCCCATACTTTCCTTTGGTCTTTAAGCTTAAAAATGTACTTTGCGCCCGTTAAAAAAACCGGTCCATGAAAGGAATAATTCTGGCAGGGGGTTCTGGTACGAGACTACATCCAATTACGTTTGCTATCAGCAAACAAATTATGCCGGTTTATGACAAACCCATGATTTACTATCCCTTATCTACTCTGATGCTGGCTGGTATAAGGGAAATACTGATCATATCCACCCCGCACGACCTACCCCTTTTTGTAAGATTGTTCGGTGACGGATCCCAGTTTGGTTTAACAATTACCTACGCCGAACAGGCGCTACCAAATGGACTGGCACAGGCTTTCGTCATTGGTGCTGACTTCATTGGAAAGGATAATGTAGCCCTGGTGCTTGGTGACAATATATTTTATGGATCAGGACTTGGAGATCAGCTTTCAGCGAATAAAGATCCTGAAGGTGGCATTGTATACGCTTATCATGTCAGTGATCCCGAGCGATATGGAGTAGTTGAGTTTGATGCTCAGAAAAATGTTGTTTCTATTGAAGAGAAACCCGAAAAGCCAAAAAGCAATTATGCAGTGCCAGGATTATACTTTTATAATAACGAAGTGGTTTCAATTGCAAAAAATCTGAAACCCAGCGCCAGAGGGGAATACGAAATCACGGATGTAAATATAGAATACCTGAAAAGAGGTAAACTGAAAGTCTCCATCATGGACCGGGGAACAGCCTGGCTTGATACGGGAACATTTGATTCATTAATGCAGGCCACGCAATTTGTTCAGGTCATTGAACAAAGACAGGGAATTAAAATCGCTTGTATTGAAGAAATTGCTTATCGCAAAAAATTCATTACAAAAGAGCAATTGAAAATTATAGCAAAACCATTACTAAAAAGCGGTTATGGACAATACCTGCTGGATATGATTGACCATCCATAATGACTGAATAATTATGAAAAAAATTCTGGTAACAGGAGGATGTGGTTATATCGGATCACATACACTCGTAGACCTGATTGAAAATGGTTTCGATGTGATTTGCGTGGATAATAACTCAAGGTCAAATCCCCGCATTCTGGAAGGGGTGCAGAAAATAACAGGGAAAAAGATCAAGAATTATAAAGTGGATCTCTGTAACCTGGACGACAGCTTTGCCATTTTTCACGAGAATCCGGATATTGCCGGTATTATTCATTTCGCAGCATATAAATCGGTTAGTGAATCGGTTGCAAACCCACTGATGTATTTTGAAAATAATCTGATGTCACTGATCAACCTGCTGAAATGCGTTCAGGAATTTAATATTCCGAATTTTGTCTTTTCTTCTTCATGTACCGTTTACGGAAATACAACAGAAATACCTGTAACAGAATCGACACCACCGAGGCCCGCTGAATCTCCTTATGGTTATACCAAACAGATGGGAGAACAAATTATAAACGAGTTTTCAAAATCCTCTGACTCAAAAAGTATACTTCTCAGATATTTCAATCCGGTAGGCGCCCATCCATCTATTCTGATTGGTGAATTGCCCATCGGCAGACCAGCTAACCTGGTTCCCGCCATTACTCAGACTGCCATTGGAAAAATCCCTCAGATGGAAGTATATGGTGATGATTATCCAACACGGGACGGATCCTGCATTCGTGACTTCATACATGTTTCAGATATCGCACATGCACACACACTGGCCTTACAATATATGCTCAAAGGAAATAATGCTAAAAAATGCGAAGTATTTAATCTTGGCAGCGGGAATGGTGTTTCTGTTTTAGAAGCCATTTATGCTTTTGAAAGAATCAGCGGAATCAAACTCAACTATACCATTGGACCACGTCGGCCCGGGGATGTAATCGCTATCTATGCAAACAATGATCTGGCCCGTAAAGAATTGGGATGGATACCAAAATTTTCACTCGATGATATGTTGTCTACTGCCTGGAGATGGGAACAGAAAATTAAAATGGACGAATCT
Organism: Puia sp.; assembly: GCA_035485835.1. Taxonomy (GTDB): domain Bacteria; phylum Bacteroidota; class Bacteroidia; order Chitinophagales; family Chitinophagaceae; genus Puia. Next base: position 2,887 of record DATHNR010000132.1, on the reverse strand, counting down.
TTTTATAATAGTAAATTTTCGGAGCTGAATTAAACCTTAAAAGAATTCAACCAACTAATGATGATCACCGTAACAGGACAAAAAGATACCAGAAGCGGATTTGGAGATGGAATTGTAGAGGTTGCCAGGAAAAATCCTGATATCGTTGCACTCACGGCTGATCTCGCGGGTTCACTGAAACTTAATCAGTTCATCAAAGAATTTCCTGATCGTTTCTTCCAATGTGGAATAGCTGAAGCCAATATGATGAGTATCGCTGCAGGAATGACTATTGGTGGCAAAATACCTTTTACTACTACTTTTGCAAATTTTTCAACCGGAAGGGTTTATGATCAAATCCGTCAATCCATCGCTTATTCCGGTAAAAATGTAAAAATCTGCGCTTCCCATGCAGGTCTGACCTTAGGAGAAGACGGGGCAACGCATCAAATACTTGAAGACATTGGATTGATGAAAATGCTTCCCGGTATGACAGTAATTGTACCATGTGATTATGCACAAACAAAGGCTGCTACCCTTGCCATAGCAGATTATAAGGGACCCGTTTACCTGCGCTTTGGAAGACCCATATGGCCTATTTTTACTTCAGAAATGGAATTCAAAATCGGGAAAGCCCAACAATTTACCGAAGGAAAGGATGTATCTATATTTGCCTGCGGACACCTGGTCTGGATTGCCCTGGAGGCCGAAAAAATCTTAAGGGATAAAGGTATTTCTGCCGAGGTTATCAATATTCATACTATAAAACCCCTGGATACAGAAGCTGTTTTGAAATCTATTCAAAAAACGGGCTGTGCCGTAAGTGCGGAAGAACATAATATTATTGGGGGTCTGGGCGACAGTATTGCGCAGACCGCCTCGAAAACCAGTCCCGTTCCAATTGAATATGTAGGCACCAATGATACATTTGGGGAAAGTGGAACTCCTGCCCAGTTACTGGAAAAATATGGACTGGATGCAGCCCATATTGTAACCGCAGCTGAGAAAGTAGTTGCCAGGAAAAATAAATAATACATTATCCAGTTAAGAGTAAAATCCAAATCCCGCATGGCGGAACAGAAATCGGATACGGAACTTCTGGCCTTATTTCGTGAACCTGCAACTAAGGAAAAAGCATTTACTGAGATCGTAAAAAAATACCAGGAAAGGCTTTATTGGCATATTCGCAGAATGCTGGTAGACCATGAGGATTCCAATGATGTAATGCAAAATGTATTTATCCGTGTTTGGAATGCCCTTTCCGGTTTTCGGGAAGATGCCCAGCTCTATACATGGCTTTACCGTATTGCGACCAATGAATGCCTGACTTTCATTGAACAACAGAAAAAAAAGGCTTCTGTTTCACTGAATGAACTTGAATCCGGGCTGAGCAACAAAATAAAGGCAGATAAGGACTTTGACGCTAATAAACTGGAGTGGAAATTACAATTGGCAATTCAACAACTACCTGAAAAACAGCGAGTTGTGTTTATGCTTAGGTACTATGATGAGATGCCATATGATGAAATGAGTAAGGTGCTGGATACTTCGGCCGGTGCGTTGAAGGCTTCCTATCATCATGCAGCCAAAAAAATAGAAGATTTTATATTAAATCATTAAACCTTAGTTGTCAGAACGGGTCTTATTGACGCAAATGGAAACCTCCAAAGAAATATTAACAGAATTACAGGAAATCGCTCCTAATTTAGGAATAACAGGTATTTCCAGGGCTCCTTATGCCCTTCCAGTCGGATTCTTTGAGGAATTTCCAGAAAACCTTATGAACAGAATCCGTATGGAAGCTGCTTCATATTCGGAGTTCAATGCCGGGCAGCAGAATGCCGAAGTTTCACCGCTTCTTGAAATTGAAGAAATTTCACCGCTGCTGGCAGGGCTCAAAAATAAAAATACTTACCAGGTGCCTGTCGGCTATTTTGAAAGTCTGAAAACAAAAATTCCGGCTTTGGAATCAAAACCTTTTGCACCTAAAACGAAACAAGCCCCTGTTTTCACTTTGAAATTTATTAAGTATGCAGTTGCCGCCTGTCTGATTGCATTACTGGGCACGGCTGTATTTAATCTTACTTATCACAAAACCACAGACCCGATAAAAGATCTGGCAACAGTAAGTGATCAGGATATGGCCAACTATCTTGATTCCGATGATATCCATTGGACACCGGGTATTACGGCTTCCTCAGCATCCATAGATTTTAGTGATAATGATGTTCACGATCTGCTGAGTACCGTATCGGATGATGAACTTGAACAATATTCAGCTTCGTTGCCAGAAGAAAAACGTAACGTAAATTGATAACCTAATGAAGAGATTTTTACTATTAATTTGTTTTGCGTTTGCAATCTTAATTGGTGAGGCGCAAAATGGTAACCGCATTTATGCGCTAAAAATCGCTTACATCACAAAGCGACTGGATCTTAGTCCGGATGAAGCACAAAAATTTTGGCCTATCTATAATCAGTACGCTGAAGAGTTGAAGAGAACAAGGCAGGATGCTGTGAGAAATAATAAAAGTGAAATCGAATTGGATGATGCTATGCTCAACGTTCGTAAAAAATACAGTGTTCTATTCGGCCAGGCACTTTCCCCCCAAAAAATAGATATTTTCTTCAAATCTGAAAAAGAGTTCGGTCATTTTGTTCAGGAAGAAATGAAAAACAGACAGCTAAAAAAGCAAATGCGGATGCAGGATAATCCTTAATACGCTTAACGCTTAACGCTTAACGCCTAACGCTTAACGCCAAATGCTTTTGTAATTTTACTTTCCAGATATTCATCCGTCATTCGTTCCCGCACGTGCGGGATCATCCGTCATCCGTCATAAATAACAATCAGTTAATTCAGGAATTGAATTTTTCATGATCAGCCGGGCTGTTTATCTTGTAGCCG
>DATHNR010000131.1:0-2275 GCA_035485835.1 Puia sp. | reverse complement strand
AGGGATTATCCCTGATCACACAAATCAATTTTCTTCTTTCTTTTAAGATCACATCCGCTGCTCTGGAAATCAGATCTGTGGATACACCCGCAGCAATTCTTCCCAAACTACCCATAGAACAGGGAATGATAATCATGGTATCAAACCTGGCTGAACCGGAAGCGAAAGGGGCTTTGAAATCATCTGTTTCGAAGATATCTAAGGGTAAACCCTTATAGGATTGATTGCCAAGTTCAGTTTCCCAAACTTCGCGTGCATTTTTAGTCATTACAATGGAAACAGTCTCCCACTGGGAACGGATAGTCAATAATTTTTCTATGAGAATACTTGCATACAACGAGCCACTGGCACCGGTTATAGCTACAACAACTTTTCGCATCCTTGGTTTTGGTTGAATTTACAAAGTAGATGAATTAAGTTGATATGCGTCAATATAAGCTTCGTAAATAAATTTTTTTCATTGGTGAAATACAATTCTTCGCCTAATATTTTATATTTGACTTTTCATAGGATAAGGTTTAATGGTTAATGGTATTTGATTAGTGCGGCCTCCCTTCAACAAGGAGGCTTTATTATTTGACTGTTCAAGGTATATTAAACTACTTGGCAAAATTAAGAATTGCCAGATGTGAGGGGTCAAAATGATCTGCCGGAATATGAGCCCCTCCCTGATGGAATAATGCAGAAGCCTGTAACCTCAGGAAGATATTATGATTTTTGTTTGATTTTGCATACACTACACGATCAAAACTTTCCTTGTTATAAATTCCGAGACAGTATATATTAATATAATATTTTCCTTTGGGTAAACTGACCTGGATTTTATTATCTATGTCGGGATAAAAAATTTTTTTTATTACACCTGCTCCCCGCAGGTCGTAGCGATCAAATATTACAAAAACAGAATCGATTTTTGAAAGTTTATCCGAAGCATTTTGCAAAGTAATGGTTACTGTACTTGAATCTTTGGATGGCTTCTGATCAATACCATAACAATGGCAGTATGCCATTATGAGCAAACTGAATATGGTTTTTCGCGGGAGCATTTGGTTTAGAATCTAATAGGAGCGGGTATTAAACAATGCTCTGTCAGTATTTACTAAAATACAAAATGACCATTAAAAACCGCAGTTATTAAGTATTTAAACGAAAAAAGCGGGTTTTTATGAGAAACCTGCTTTAAATTATTCATAACTCATTAAGCTTCAGCCATATCTGGAATAGCTTCTACTTTATAATCCCCTGTATCCAGCTTCTTTTTTGTGGCTTCAAATGCTGCCAGGGTAGCTTCTATATCCTGATCGGTATGTAAAGCGGTAGGTATCAGGCGATAAATGATATGACCCTTTGGGATAACGGGATAGACCACTATAGAGCAGAAAATGCCGTAATTCTCCCTAAGATCCATTACCATGGCAGTTGCTTCCGGTACATCCCCTTTCATATAAATTGGGGTAACTACAGAATCTGTTTTTCCGATATCGAATCCCTTTTTACGGAGCCCAGCCTGCAGTTTCAGGGCATTACTCCAAAGCTTTTCTTTCAATGATGGATTATTCCTAAGCAATTCCAGTCTTTTGAGATTTCCCAGTACGAGAGCCATAGGCAAACTTTTTGCAAAAATCTGGCTCCTGATATTATACCTGATATAATCTACAATTGGTCTTTCACCAGATACAAAAGCACCTATCGAGGCCATGGATTTTGCAAAAGTTGAAAAATATAAATCTATATCATCCTGAACGCCCTGTTCTTCTCCCGCACCTGCGCCTTTTTCCCCCAGTGTTCCAAAACCATGTGCATCGTCTACCAATAACCTGAATTTGTATTTGGGTTTCAACGCTGCAATTTCCTTTAGTTTGCCCTGATCTCCGGCCATTCCGAATACTCCTTCAGTAATTACAAGAACTCCGCCTCCACCTTGTTTTTCTACAAGTGCATTTGCCCGTTGCACCTGCTTTTCAAAATCATTGAGGTCATTATGTTTGAAAACATAACGATGTCCTGCATGCAAACGAAGACCATCAATGATGCAAGCATGGCATTCTGCGTCATAAACGATCACATCATGTCTTCCGCATAATACATCGATAATACTTACCATACCCTGGTAACCATAATTCAACAGTGCGGTATCTTCCTTCCCAACAAATTCAGAAAGTTCCTTTTCAAGTTGTTCATGCTGGTTGCTATTTCCACTCATCATACGGGCGCCCATTGGTGAAGCGAGGCCATAAGTAATGGCGCCTTCCGCATCAGCTTTTCTTACTTCCGG
>DATHNR010000130.1:0-2084 GCA_035485835.1 Puia sp. | reverse complement strand
GTCGGTTTTGATTAAAGAACTCGGACCAGGTAAACTTATCTATTATTCAGAGATTGAAGTACCATGGCCGGCGACTGACCGGTATTTTTACGCAAATTTTGACTTAAAAGAAGATTCACTGAATCATTCAATTAAATTGATTTCGGAAAATATCCCCGATTATTTACCGGCTTCCAAAGATTTACTCCAGGTAACATCTGTCAAAGGTCTATGGAATATTTCAACTATTTCAAAAAAGACTATTCATGTGGATTATATACTGGAACTGAATCCGGGTGGAAGTTTACCTTCATGGGTACTTAATTTATTCTCCACTAAAGGCCCATTGGAAACTTTTGAAAATATCAAACAAAAGATGACAGCCCTTAATCCCTAACGATTAATTTCAATTCACAATATCCGGGCATCAAGAAAGGCTATCTACTAAATAGTCATGCCATCCCTGCATAAATATTAAGTCGAAAGTTTGGTAAATTGAAATTACCATCTTTTAATCATAGAAACTTACGGGTTTTAAATCTGCCTTTTATATTTCCCCGTATGTATAATGAAAATGAAGATCCCACTACTTCCCTGGGTATTAGCTCTCTTTGGGTTAATGAGTTGCGCCCATCAGAAAAAAACGATCGTAAGCGAAATTTACATTGACAGTCTGATTAGCAACTACCGGATACCTGCATTTATCCTTTCGAACGATTCATCCATGCAATTTTGGAAGAACAGAATTAATCCTGCATTGCCAGGCATTGTAAGTGAATCCAAATATGCCGGTTTTTTATCCATGCGGTACCATTTGTTCGGGGATATTCAGGATATCAGAAAGGCTGACAGTACAATAAAAAAGGTGGATTTCAATTTTAATCATAATGAAGCACAGGCAAATCTTACCCTGGTTGGTTATTCCATATTACAACACCGTTTTAAGGATGCGGATGCCTACCTGGAAAAAGCGAAGCTGATAGGTCTGAAAAAATATGATTTGCTGACAACATCTTTTGATGTCGATTTTGAGTTGGGCAGATACTTTGATGCGGGTAATGAATTAAAGGAATTAAAATCTGCTTCTGATTATGGTTATTTTTTCAGACTTTCTAAAATGGATCATTTGAATGGATTGCTTGACAGTTCTATCAATGCAATGTTACATGCAGCAAAACAGGAAGAAAGCAATCCATATCTGGAACAGGTTGCACTATCGAATGCTGCTGATCTTTATATACATGCAGGTGACCTCAAAGAGGCAGCAGATCTTTATAAGAAATGTATAAGTCTGAATGGTGCAGACTTCCATAGTATTTCAGGATTGGGCTGGATTACTCTTATATATGATAAAAATGATTCTTTAGCGGAAAAAATATTTTCATTTGTACATGCAAAAAATAAATTACCAGATGCTTTATATAAACTTGCGCAAGTCGCCGAAGCAAGAAAAGATGAAGCCGGCCAAAAAAAATGGGCTAAAATATTTGCATCCTGTGCAATAGATTCCATTTATGGAAATATGTATAATAAATATTTAATAGAATTATTTACCGGCATTTTGCAAGATCCATCCAGGGCAGAACAAATTTCAAAAAGGGAGCTGGAAAACCGTTCAACGCCCCAAACCAACGCCTGGTATGCCTGGAGCTTGTTTTCCAACAATAAAAAGAAAGAAGCTTATGACCAATTTCAAAAAAATGTATCTGGAAAACCTCTGGAAGCTCTTGAATTATATTGGATGGGGAAACTGATGCAGGGATTGAACAAAGGTTATAATGCACAGGCTTTTTATAAAGCGGCTAATATTAACAAATTCGATCTTACCCCGGCTATTCTTACCGACCTGGAGAAGCAATTAGAATAAAATTCTCTGTGCTGTCCAAAAGCCGGCAACCACTACAATAAAAGCAGAAACCGGAATTACAATACGATTGCGATAATAAGATTTGTTGCCAAACCATTTTGCCATCAGGAAGTAGGCCAGCAGGATAATCGTGAGCTGGCCCAACTCGACACCCGCATTGAACATTAGGAGTGAAATCAGATAAGCATTTACAGGTAATCCAAGTTGTCCCAGAGCACCTGCAAATCCTAGTCCGTGA
>DATHNR010000129.1:0-5216 GCA_035485835.1 Puia sp. | reverse complement strand
AACTTGCCCTGCATTTTATATTTGCGATAGGCCTTATTTCTTATGCATTCTGGTATTCTCTCAAACTTTTATTTCCTGTTACACGTTTCCGGAATTCCCGCAGGATCTGGGCTTTTTCCATTGTGTTGCTGGTCTTGGTTTTTTTACAGTTACTGTTCGGGGCCCTGATGGCCGGTAATAAAGCTGCAGCCGTTGCACCTAACTGGCCAGGTATTAACGGGGATTGGATTCCAGCTAACCTCTTTAGAGAAAAGCCGTTCATATTAAATTTCATTGGGAATAAGATTACCATTCATTTTATTCATAGAAATCTGGCATATCTCATCCTGGTGGGCGTCAGCATCTGGACTCTCCGCCTTTTCAGATCCGGTATTATACGAAGTCAGCGTATGCGTTTACTCATGCCATTTGCACTTGTGGTTTTTCAAATCCTCCTTGGCATCCTTGCTTTGTATTCAAGTAAAGGAATTGTTGCCAATCATTGGGTGGCTTTCGACTGGCTGGCTCTGCTGCACCAACTGAACAGTATGCTGCTGCTTTTCAGCCTGATTTACGCGATCTATGTGTTAAGACCTTCTATGAAGTAATTTTAGTCTTGTCTTTCCGTTAGGATATAGATACGGAATGACTACCGGTTATATTTTCAATTAACTTTCATTAAGATCCTGCGGAACGATGCGATACCTGAAAGCAGTTTATTATTCTTTTCCTGTTCAGCTGATATTACTCTATCTGAAAAAATATCAATTGCTCCTTCTTTTTTGGGGAATTCTTTTTTCAACCATTCATGGAGGTTTCATGCATTCTTTCGGCGCTGACGCCTTATTCCTGGCACCGGAATACCTTGACAATGTAAACGCTCTGAGTGGAGCAATCGTTGGCGCTGCTGCCGGTGCTTTTATTATGTGCTGGAATATTACCACTTTTATTCTTTATAGCAGGCATTTCCGTTTCCTTGCAACAACCACACGCCCATTTCTGAAATACTGCACGAATAATTTTATTCTGCCCGGTACACTTCTCGTCTTTTATTTTTTTGAAGCGATCGATTTTGACAGCACCAAGGAACTGATGACCAATAGCGAAATTGCGTGGCTTATTGCAGGATTTCTTACCGGCTTTTTTTTAGTGATAGGACTTTCCCTTTTATATTTTTTTGAAGCAGACCGTACTATCAAACGGCAAATGACACCTCTGATTGCGAATCCGAAACTTTTCAAATCGCAATTTAAATCGAAAGATATACAGGTGAACAACAGCCGCCTGATTCATGTGAACTGGTATATGAACGGACCATTTTCAATTAAACAGGTACGGGACGTTTCCCATTACAGTAAGGAATTTATCGAGCGGATTTTCAGTCGCCACCATTTCGCTGCTATTCTTTCCATTTTCATTGCATTTCTTTTCCTCGTCGTTGTAGGCTTTTTCATGGATCAGCCGGCTTTCCAGTTACCTGCGGCAGCGAGCATATTTCTGTTTTTTTCCATCCTGCTGGCTGTCTCCGGCGCATTTTCATATTTCATGGAAAGCTGGAGTATTCCATTCCTGGTCTTATTATTTATTGTGTTGAATATTCTATACCGGTATGAAGTGATTGATCCGACGAATAAAGCCTACGGACTGAATTATACCAACCGTTCCGAAAGACCACTTTATAACAGGGAACATTTGCTGGATATGGTTTCAAAGAAAAATGTTGACGCAGACATGGCGCGGATGTTGAAAATCCTTGAAAATTGGAAGAAAAAGCAAAAGGAAGAAAAACCCCTGATGCTGATCATCAATACCAGCGGGGGTGGAAGCCGCAGTGCTGCGTTTACAATGAATATTCTGCAAAAACTGGATAAACTGAATGGGGGCAGGCTGATGGATAAAACTTTTATGATTACGGGTGCCTCAGGCGGTATGTTTGGGGCAGCTTATTTTCGTGAACTTTCAAGGTTGCGGGAATATAAAGATTCAACCATTAATCCGGATGACAGAAAGTATACCGATGCTATTTCGGGCGACCTGCTTAATCCACTTTTTTCATCATTTGTCGCCCGTGACTTATTTTCTCCTGCCCAGAAATTTTATGTAGGTAATTACGAATACATCAAAGACCGGGGATACGCATTTGAACAGAAACTGAATAAAAATACAGATGGTGTTTTGGACAGGCAGCTTCGGGATCTCGCGCCTGATGAAGCTGCAGCAAGGATCCCTCTTATGTTATTTAGTTCAGTAATAACAAGGGACAGCCGCACTATGCTGATCAGTACTCAACCCATCAGTTTTCTAATGCGGCCAGTATTTGATAGCAGCCGGATCAAAAACATTGATCCCGATGCAGTGGATTTCAGGAGTTTTTTTTATAAGCAGGATCCAATGAATGTCCGCATGCTGACGGCGCTACGCATGAATGCAACTTTTCCATATGTATTGCCTAACGTCTGGCTTCCATCTGAACCCGTGATCGATGTGATGGATGCAGGATTCCGTGATAATTTTGGCGAACAGGTTGGCATTCGTTTCGTGGACGTATTTCGCGATTGGATTCTTAAAAACACAAGGGGTGTCCTGCTCATACAAATCCGTGACAGGAAAACAGGAGGCTGGGAAAATCCGTTTGAGTCAACAGACATTACGGAAATTATTACAAAACCCCTTTTATTACTTCAATATAACTGGTATAAAATGCAGGAATATAACCAGAACGATCTCCTGAGTGTGATGGAGGGATATATGGGAAACAACTTTTATAAAATGACTTTTCAGTATGAGCCTAAATTAGCAAATGAAGGAGCGGCACTTAATTTTCATTTGAGCCGTGAAGAAAAATTAGATATTGCCAATGCAGTAAACAGCTCATTGAACCAGCAAATTTTTAAAAGCGTCGACGATCTGATGAATCCTTAACGCTTAACGCTTAACGCTTAACGCTTAACGCTTAACGCTTAACGCTTAACGCTTAACGCTTAACGCTTAACGCTTAACGCTTAACGCTTAACGCTTAACGCTTAACGCTTAACGCTTAACACCATTAGTAGGAAAAGCAAATTAATTTATTGGATGATAATATGAATAAATAATTTACGCGTTAAGCGTTAAGCGTTAAGCGTTCCGCGTTAAGCCTTAAAAGGTTGTATAAGCTTAAAACAATTCTTGATAATCTGAATTTTGAATTCTGAACTGGTTGCAGCGGGTTCTCCGTCTATATGCATTGGCGCATTTGAAGGATTTTTGATACTAATCTTATCTGTCTGCATATAGATAATATTCTTTTTCTCTAAATATTCTACTCCCTTTATCAGCCTGTTATTCCCTGCAACTTGTAGCAATACAGAAAATGGAAGTATGATCTTGTTCATTTTTTTTACGATCACGATATCAAGTAAACCATCAGACATGCTTGCTCTCGGTGCGATCGTAACATTATTCCCAAATTGATTGCTATTGGCGACACTAATAAAATAGGCTTCTGTTTTAAGTATCCTTCCATTCAGTTTAATTTCAAAAGGGTAAGGTTTCGAATTGAAAAACTTCATGGTTGAAATCCTGATATAGGTCTGCAAGCCCCGCGTTTTCTGGTTTGCAAATTCATGAGCCACTGAGGCATCAAATCCGATTCCACAAAGGGCACAGGAGAATTTTTCATTTACGTAAAATGCATCGACCGGATAGGATTTTCCTTTAAAAATCAGGTCAAGTGCAAGGCTGGGCTGCCTGGGGATTTTGCATGCCAGTGCTACGCTGTTTCCAGATCCGATTGGAAGAATTCCTACGTTAACCGGAATACCCTGTAAGGCATTGGCAATGGCGTTGACTGTACCATCCCCTCCGCAAATCACTACATCCGTGATTTTATCTTTCTCAATAAGCTTCTGAAGATGAGTATAATTCCCATCAGCCTTTGAAGGAAGAATTTCAAAATCAATTCCTTCAGCCCTGGTTTTGCGTATGATCAGATCCTTCAACTGCGCCTTTTTTTTAGTGCCGGAGATTGGATTGATCAGGTAAATAATTTTGCGGGGCATACACGCAAGTTCAGTTAAAAGAAGAATTTCAAAAAAGAATTCGCATTCTTTCTTTATCCATTGGTTTTAGTTTCCGAACTTGGACTCCCACAAGCGATACTTAAAAATTAAACCATGACGATTGCCCCAAAAGAAAGATTTCTGGCCCTAGATGTTTTCAGAGGTATGACGATCTGTTTTATGATCATCGTAAATACTTCAGGAAGCAGGTTTACTTATTCTCCACTAGAGCATGCAAGCTGGAATGGATTTACGCCGACCGATCTTGTATTCCCTTCTTTCCTTTTCGCTGTCGGGAATGCATTGAGTTTTGTAACGAAGAAATGGAATACCTTAAGCCAGGCTGAAGTTCTTGGAAAAATATTCAAAAGGACCCTTATCATTTTCCTGTGTGGATTTCTGTTGTATTGGTTTCCTTTTGTTACCATGGATAAAGCAAATCATGTAATATTTGCGCCGATTTCCCAAACACGTATACTTGGAGTGCTGCAGAGGATTGCCCTGGCTTATTGTATCGCATCACTCCTGATTTATTATTTCAAGCCAGGCACTGTTATCGCTATTTCTATTTCAATCCTTCTTTTATATTGGGCATTTATGCTGATTGGTGGAGATGCACCAGATCCGCTTTCCATGACGGGAAATCTGGGTTATAAAATTGATTTGTGGTTGATGGGTCAAGATCATATGTATCATGGGGAAGGAGTTGCATTTGATCCGGAAGGTTGGTTTTCTACCCTGCCTTCAGTTGTGAATGTAACGTTTGGTTATATGGCAGGAAAGTTTATTCAGGAGAAAGGGAAAAGCTTTGAGGGACTTGCCAAACTTCTGCTTGCAGGATTTGCACTGATCGTGATTGGTTATTTCTGGGACCTGTTATTCCCTATTAACAAAAAATTATGGACCAGCTCTTTTGTTGTTTATACTGTTGGTCTCGACTGCGTGATCCTTGCTGCTATTATATATGTGGTGGACTTTCTTGGAAGGACCAATTGGACTAAATTTTTTACTGTATTTGGGAAAAACCCGCTTTTCATATACTTGCTATCTGAAGTCGGAGCAACCGTATTATACATTATTCAGGTCGGAGCCGGCGTTAGCCTCTATTCATGGCTTTATCAGAATATTTACAGGCATGCAGGCCTCTATCTTGGATCTTTACTTTTCGCCATTTCCTGGATGTTATTCTGCTGGCTT
>DATHNR010000128.1:0-7854 GCA_035485835.1 Puia sp. | reverse complement strand
AGAAAAAATTGATATAGAAAAGACCTGCCCGTAAATGTCTTACTGCTACCCCATCAAGTGTATTCAGTGCTTGCTCGACATCATAAAGACCTGCGATCGGGCCGGTGCCTCCGCTCAGATGGGCCCCAATGCTGCTAAGATTTACGACTCGTTTCACACCCGATGCCCTGATCGCTTCCAGGTAGTTCTTGCCCGTTTCAGCAATGTATTGCCTGTAATTACTGACTCCCCAATTGGGCGGCACCATCGTATAAACAGCATCGGCACCCTTAAAAGCCTCCGTAAGGAAAACAACATCCGAAACAGAACCGATGGCCGACTTCGCGCCTAACGCTTTTATATCATGTACTTTTTTTGAGTCGCTGCTGATAATGGTGACTTCATGGCCGTTTTTAATCAGTATGTCAGCAAGTGGTTTACTAATGTTACCGAGAGATCCTGTTAAAGTAATTTTCATAAATCATTGTTTAATTCTGATGACAAAGTTATCTTTGAACAAACTTTATTACAAGTACCTACCCCAAAGTAAGTGACCATGACAAAAGTAAAAGAGACATCAACCCTGCATTACAATAAAGGCGTTTCAGTAAGGATCTGTCCCATCACTTACACAATGAATAAGATCGGGGGTCATTGGAAACCCATTATTCTTTATTACCTGATGAATGGCCCTAAGCGTTACAGTGAACTCAAACGGGCGATACCCGCCATCACCGAGAAAATGTTAGCGCAGCATTTGAAGCAATTGAAAGAGGATAACCTGATCAACAGAAAAGTGAAGCAGGAGATGCCGCCCATAACCATTTATAGCCTGACACCGTCAGCAAAAAAATTAAGTCCTGTTCTGATGGCAATGGCCGACTGGGCTGTTAAGGATTCCAAACTTTATAAAAACTTAGCATACCAGGAAAACTTATAGCGGATCATTTTCCCTCACCTTATGCCTATAGCTGAAGGGAGGAATTGAGGCAAGCTGATTAAGTCTCAAAATCAGTTCTTCGGAAGGAGGCTTTTGCGTTCGCTCTGCAATTTCGAGATCTTTAAAAATTACATCTGCACGTACATCGTGTTCAGTAGAAGATACGGTCTTTGGTTTTGGGATTCTAAGTGGTTTTTTCATCTGGTGGGTTTTTCTTTAAACTACAAAAAATGAAATGCCTGCTTCGATTTTTATTATCCACAGGGTGTGCATTATTAATTAAACCTGCGTGCCTGGGATGAATGCCGTTCCACGCCATAGGCTCAGCCAGACTCTACGCTGTATTTCCTATAGGAAGCTGGCGAATGCCGAAGATCATCGTTAAAATTAATCCAATTTAATAGTCATATATTAATCATGACAATTCTCTGTCTGATCAAGACGTTATTGCCAGCATCATGAAGAATTTCAGTTCTCTGACTATCTGGACGGTAGGACTCAATTTTTTTATTCTTATTGGTGCCGGACACGGGCTGGCTTCTATTGGCCTGATTGAAGTATGGGGCATTTTTAATAAGTTTGAGTTCAATGCCGAATATTTTTCTTTTTCATTGACAGCCAGTTATGAAGATTCGTTTGGACCGGTTGCAATACTTTTTTTGGCAGGACAGATATTACTTTTATTATCCCTTTTGTTAAAAAAGAACGGCGTATTAATTTGGACAAGAATTGTTGGACTGGGTTTTTTATGGATCGGTTTTTACTATTTGACACATAACTTTTTCAATAGCGCCGACGGCGGCCTGTCACAACTTTCGTTTTATACCGGGATTCCTTTTTTAATAGCCTCCTTTCGCCTGGTGTACAAAACTGTCAGGCGGGACAGGGTTATAATACCTGAAGATACTTCCGCCTAGATTTATTCCAGTCGATACTCCATTTATAAGTAAGAACCTGTTCCGGAAAACAACAGGCCAGCGGCATCGACGAAGTTCTGAGCCTGCTCGCGAAAGAGGTCAGTTTTTATCATTGGTTCTACTTCTATTTCCCCGAATTTGGAAAATTAATCCCCGGCCCGAAAAAACACTCGTACTCCTGAATTTTCCCATCTTTTATCCTGAAATAATCGGTGTTCCGTAATAATTTACCGGCTTTATTCCAGCCCTTAGAGATGACAAAGGCTTCATCTCCATTTACAGCGAACTTCTCTACCTCGAATCGATCAATATTAGCGGCATTTGGCCAGCATCTTTCCTTTACAACCTTCACATTAATATGATCATCAAGCGGGCTGGTAAAAGTAAACCCGGTTGCCAGGACCTGCTCCAGCGAATTCCAATCGTTTTTCGACCAGGAGGTATACCAGGCGTAGATGATTTTTCCGTTTGGTGTATTTTGCAAAGCCGCTGCCGGGCCTGAGGGGCCTTGGGCAAATCCCTCCTGGCAGGATAGGACAGTCCATACCATTAGAATTCTGCCAAAGAGAGTAGTCATTTTCATAATTTTTATTTTAATCTAGACAAATCTGGAAGCTATTTCCGGACACCAGGTGCTAAATTATTTTATTGTATTATGGCGCTCAGCCATCTGCCCCTAAAGTTTATCGATTCCTATAAATGTAAATCCTCTTTCTTTCAAAACCGGCACCAGTAACTTGACAGTTTCATATGTTCTGTTATTCAATCTCATGTTTTCAATATCAGACGTTGAATCATGCATGAGAAACAGTCCACGGTTGGTTTTTTCAATTTCAATTAAATAAGCAGCGGCGCATTCTTCAGCAGACAAATGCCTATCCCAAAAAGCATAATCGTTGCCATTCACTTCCCAATAATAAGGTCCGACATAAGTATGGGACATTGTAAATTCCTTATTTAAAAAATCTGACATTTCAGGTGTCCACTGTCCATAGGGAGCCCGGAAATAAACCGGCTTTTCAGGAAGGATGTTTCTGATCAGATCATCTGTAGATTTTATTTCTTCAAGGAATGCTGCCTTTTGGCCATTTTCAAATAAAGCCTTCATATCAGGGTGATAGTAGGTATGGTTACCAATAAAATGACCCAGCCGGTTTAATTCAGATAAGATGGCAGGATATTGTTTTATAAACCTTCCGACGCAGAAAAAAGTAGCCGGAATGTTTTCTTCCCGTAAATAATTCGCAAGCCGGAGTGTTTTTGGGCCTGGTCCGTCGTTCAATGTTTCACCTGGCCCGTCGTCAAATGTTAAACAGAAAGTCTTTTCAGGAAGATGGAGACCGGTAATTTGTTGTAATGAAAACATTTCTGCGAATTTACTAAAATCTAAACCCGCAATTATTTATATGATTTTCTTCTGGTTTCAATCATACCAGGCAAAGAGGTTGTCTAAGAATGTTTTAGTAAATTTATATGAATCAACCATCGATAAATGCAATAAAATAGTGAAACAGATTGATTTCCTGACAAAAGAATAATAACAGTCAAAAGATTGAATATTTGTTATGCTCAAAATGAGCGCCGGCATTTTATTATTTCGTTTTAAAAATATTAAACCTGAGGTATTATTATTTCATCCCGGAGGTCCTTATTGGGCGAAAAAAGATGCCGGAGTCTGGTCCATTCCGAAAGGACAATTAAATGAAGATGAAGATCCTCTGAGTGCTGCTAAAAGAGAACTGAAAGAAGAAACCGGAATTGATATCAAAGGGAAACTAATACAATTAACGCCCATAAAACAGAAAAACAATAAAACGGTATTTGCCTGGTCGCTTGAACAGGATTTTGATCTGCTTAATTTAAAGAGTAATCTTTTTGAAATTGAATGGCCCCCGAAATCGGGGAAAAAGATGCAATTTCCGGAAATGGATAAAGGAGCATGGTTTACTATAGATGAAGCGAAAGTTAAGATCCTTCCCGCACAATTACCTTTTATCATCGAACTGGAAAAAATGATTTGATAAATGAAAACGACTGGCTGCGGCATGCAGGAATATCTCATATCTCATAACCCATCCCGCACGTGCGGGATCTCATAACCCATCCCGCACGTGCGGGATCTCATAACTCATATCTCA
The DNA here is from genome assembly GCA_035485835.1 of Puia sp. GTDB lineage: Bacteria > Bacteroidota > Bacteroidia > Chitinophagales > Chitinophagaceae > Puia. The sequence goes on along the minus strand of DATHNR010000128.1, from coordinate 3,880 downwards.
ATGAAATTCATCCTCTTCCTGCTTCTTCCGATTTTAACGACAGCACAAAGCGTTACCAACCAGAATATTTTTGATACCGTTCCCTTTATCCCCGAACATACCCCGCAAAGGCTGGCACAGTTTGCAAAGGAGCCGATCGTTACGGGGAGGATCATTTTCCTGGGTAACAGCATTACTGAAATGGGCGACTGGAAAAAAGTTTTGAATGATAGCACGGTTATTAATCGCGGCATTGGCGGAGACAATACCTATGGGGTATTAAAACGCCTGAAGGACATTACCGACCGTTACCCATCAAAAGTTTTTATCCTGATAGGGATTAATGATATTGGAAAAGATATTCCTGATGTCGTGATAGCTGACAACTATCTGAAAATTGTAAAGGAAATACATGATAAATGTCCCAATACCATTATTTATGTGCAGAGTGTACTTCCCGTTAATCCAACACTGCCACATTTTCCACAGCACTATGACAAGCAGGAGCATATACTGGCACTGAATAAATTGCTCGCATCTCATGCTAAAGAAGGGAACTATACTTATGTCGACATTTCTCATTTGTTTGCTGACAAAGACGGCCGCCTTAACAGTCAGTATACTTATGAAGGACTTCATTTAAAACCGCCCGCATATCCGATTTGGGTGGATTATTTGAAAAAGCAGGGATATTTGTAAAAAACGACCATTGGCATCTAATTCAGACTTTAGAACACTTCTATTACAGATCCTCTCAGGAGAAATTTCCGGTGAAGACAGGGATCGTTTTTATAAAATGATATTGGATGAAGGGAGGGAGGAAGAATATAAAAATGTTTTAAAAGAGTTGCGGGAGGAGAGGGCTGAACTTTATTCAGGTTACGAATACAAACCGGAAGAGTGGGAACAAATGAAAAGGGCCATATTAAAAGGGGATGCAGTGCCTGCAGTACTTCTAAATGACAGAACAATCCCTGACACTCATGTAAAAAAAATGCCTGTGCGAAGATTGAACTGGGCTGCTGCGACAGCGGTCATCGTTGTAATTTCTATTATTACTTATTTTCTGATCCACCGCAGAACAAACTCTCAGTCCAAAGAAACTACCATTGCAAAAACAGTCATTGCCCCCGGTGGCGGTAGGGCAACCCTGACCCTGGGTAATGGAGTTGCTATGGTACTCGACAGTGAAGCAGTTGGTCCTCTTGCCCAACAGGGCAATACAAAAATTTCAATAACAGATAGCGGAGGACTGGCTTATACTGTAGACAATAACAAGACTTCAGATACAGCAACCATTGAAGAAAATATTTTAACAACACCGCTGGGTGGCAAGTATCAGCTTGTGTTATCAGATGGAACAAAGGTTTGGCTCAATGCCGCTTCTTCCATTACATATCCTACGTCTTTTGAAGGAAAGCAAAAGTTTGTAAAAGTTACCGGTGAAGTTTATTTTGAAGTGGAGCATAACCCGAATATGCCCTTTGTTATTAAGGCAGGCAACCAGGTGATCACTGATTTGGGAGCTTTTTTTAATATTGATGCCTATTCGGATGAAGGAGCCATAACGACCACAATACTTAAGGGCAGTCTTAAGATTTTTGTCGGTACCAAAACAAATCTGCTTTTTCAGGGCCAGCAGGAAATAGCTTCTGTTGAAGGAGAATCTGTGACAATAAAAAATAATGTAGATATTGATAAAGTCATGGCATGGAGACGGTAAAAATCAGTTTACATCTCACACATTATAAAGAATGCTCAATTCTGAAGATTCTGTCGAGATTCTGTACTTGGCATGAACTGTATATTACGAATCCCTTATGATATCATTAAGCCTGATTAAGTGAGCTTAAACCAAAGGGTATTGCTCGAGTTTTGCAGCAATCTAAGCAGCTGCTGAAATAATGAAATATCTTTTTACCCTTTTCTTATTATTTATTACGATCGAAGGTTTCTGTCAGATGACGGAAATAAAAGGCAAAGTAGAAAGCAGTCTGAATAAAGAAAAGATGACGGATGCCTTTGTCAGCTGTACAGGGAATGGCCACACTTATAATACGACCACCGATCCGGATGGTGAATTTAAGTTCAGGAACCTCCCTATGGGTTCATACGATATTAAAATAGATTATGTAGGGTACGCCAGTTACCAAACCCATGTCGTGCTGGCGGATAATAAAAAAGTAGAATTAAAAGTCCAGTTGGAAGAACATGGCAAAGGCCTTACCACCATTCAGGTGTATGGCAAAATCAGCCAGGAGGATGAGCAGGGAGCAATACAAAAGGAAAAACATAGTCCTAATATCGTAAATGTGATCTCTGCCGCGGCGATAGAAAAATCTCCGGATATCAACGCTGCAAATGTTTTGCAGCGAATGAGCGGACTTACCATTCAGCGCAATGGAGGATCTGACGAAGCCTATCCAATTATTCGCGGTCTTGATCCACGTTATAATAATACGCTGATCAACGGTATCAAGATCACGAGCCCGGACGATAAATCGCGGTATGTTCCGCTCAATATTGTTCCATCAGATCTGCTGGGAAGCATAGAAGTAAGTAAAACCCTGACGCCTGAAATGGAAGGCGATGCCATTGGCGGCACAGTGAACCTGGTTATGAAGGATGCACCCAATCACGAAACATTTAAAGTACTCGGGTCGCTGGGTTATAGCGATATTTTTTTCCAGCGAAAATTTACCACATTTTCTAAAGCAGATATTCAGCAAAAGAGTGTAATTGAAAGATTTGGCAGCAGTTACGTTGCACAACCCGACGACTTCAGTCGCAGCAATCTGGACTTTACAGAAACCAATCCCATGCCCAATTCGGTAGCAACCATCGCATATGGTAACCGCTACTTTAAACAAAAGCTCGGCCTGATGGTCGCTGAGAGTTTTCAGAATCAGTACTATGGAAGCAATTCTGTTTTTAATCAGGCTGCTCCAAACATTCATGCGAATGGTGCACCAACATTGTCAGATTATGCCAACCGGCAGTATTCAACCCAACAACTCAATAACGGGATTACGGTTCATTTGGATTACGCGTTTAATGACCAAAACAAAATCACTGTTACAAATATTTTATTGTATACAAAAATTGCGCAGGCAAGACTCACCATCGATACTTCCATACTGGGTGGTAATGGTGGAAGAACGATCCCGGGCACAGGTCCGGTTTCCACCGATTATACCTCGGTCACAAGCCAGCAGCTTTTGGAAAATATAAAACTGGATGGAAAACACATTCTTTCAAATCATTTTATGATCGACTGGATCGGTGTTTATTCCTATGCTGTTAAACGCGTTCCGGATTTGGCAGATCTCTCCCTTAATAAGAAAATCGATACGGTTCATGGAGACCCGCAAAATCTCTCCGCCTATCAGTTTGTCACCACACCGCAGTACTTTGACCAGATCTCCCGGATCTGGCAACACAATGAAGATATTGATGTAAGTGGCATGGCGAATTTCAGTTACAGAACCGCACTCTCCGATAAAAAAACACTGGAACTGAGGGTCGGTGGACTATACCGTCACAAAATCCGGTACAACATACAGGACGAATACGATTTGAAACCGACCACTACGGCAAGTGGCATCAAACAACAGTTTACAGATATTTATACAGCCCAGTGGATTGTTTATAACAGCAGCGGGACTTATGACTATGATAAGAATAAATACCAGGTGTTTGAAAATATTACAGCCGGATACGGAGAAGCTAAATTGTCGCTTCCCATATTGGATGCAGTCGGCGGTGTAAGAGTGGAAAAAACCGAGCAGGGATTTACACTGAATACATTTTATGCAACGGGTATCAACGGACTCAATAAATCTTATACTGATATCCTTCCAAGTGTAGACCTGAAATTTAAACTCAATCCAATCACCAACCT
>DATHNR010000127.1:0-4535 GCA_035485835.1 Puia sp. | reverse complement strand
GCATATTCCGGTCGAGAAGTTCCTGCAACTGGATGAGCGCAGCCGCTTCATGCCTGCATATATCGCCCAGATTATATGGGCAGCTGCAACGCACTGAAAGTGATTTTGCATCACGAAACTTCTGAACAAAAACCTTATAATAAGTGGAATAACTGTCGTCCTTAATTCGGAAAGTTACCGTTTCGAACAGTTCATCATATTCGATCAGTTCGACGTAGCCTATCGCATGGATTTTTTTTCCGCGGCGGATAACTTCATCGGTTCCGTTCGTGTACACGTATTTAATAAGGTGCGGTAGGGCCATTCAACTTTTCTATTTTCGACTAGCCTGGACCCGGGATTCGGTTGGGAAAAGGCTAATCTGCAAAAGTAAAGGAAAAATTTTATGACATGAAAGAATTGAAGGGTTTATCCCTGGTTTAAAGGCTGACCCTGAAATAAATAACGTGAATTTTCCTTCTTTTCAGGGGTCCTTTTCCGGTAAAGGATAAGGAATATTACTGCCAAAAAGACGGCTATAACGAAAAACAGCCATTTTGGAGGAGCAGCCCCGTGATTTGGATTGGGTGAAACAGCCGCCCCCGGGAACTCCCGGGCACCAATATCCGATGATTTGCCCATGGGTCTGCTCACCCCGTCGATATCCTCCGTAATGAAAGAATATGTAATGCCCTGATCTATGGCAGCACCGGAAGGATTTAGTTTGCATTCAATGGTATCTGTCAGGATGCCGGTCGCAATTGGATTTTTAACATACAGGTTATTACTCGTATCCCTGAGCCTGTCTGAAGTATTTTGTTTGATGATGGGATCCGCACCGGTCGACACGGTATTGAAACAAAGATTATTTCTTACTTCCAGCAGGTATCCATTAACCGAACAAAAAGTTCCTGCAATAACCAACTGGGAAACATAGTTGATCGTTCTTTTGTTGCCGATCGTGTTGTTAAGAACATGCATATTTGCACCCCTTATAAACGGAATATGATTTCCAATCGTCGTATCCCCTGCTTCAATTCTTGTATCAATCGTTCCGTAATTGTCAGTGTTCAGATCTATACAATTGAATAAATAGCTATCTGCCCGTCCGTTAAGACCCAGATTCCATATCCTCCACAGATAACCCCATCCGTCTTTTCGATACACATTACAAACGGTACCATTACCGGATGTTTGAAATATTCCTGCATCGTGTTTCCCATTCGGGCATGGACCTGTAACCCGCCAATGACTTGCCAGCATGCGATAAATAGAATGCCCCAGTACCTGGCATACATCACTGCTTGTTGAATCCACAATAATATGCAGGAAGGCAATACTGTCTACAACATTTTGAAAAAGTGCATTAGCAGCCCAGCTTCCTGTAAAAAGAGATCCTGAATGAACCAGTTTCTGGTAATAAAATGAAGTCTTATAGAGAGCAAACGTAGAAGAGTCACCGGTATATGTAATAAAAAAGCGACCCGCATTGAAGGCGGTTCCTTCCAGATATCGGTATTCACAATAAGATATCGAGAGGGAACTACATGCTGCCACTAGATTAAATGCATCACCCTTGAAATTGCGGAAACGAATACCATAGGTTTCTCCTTTCCAACCGGCACCTGAAATAGAAACCGATTTTAGATTCCCCAGAGATACAGTTCTGCCAAAATCTACAATGCCCTGGTAATTGATAATTGTAATGCCGGTGAGATTGGAAAATGAACCGCCTTTCTCATAGAAACCTGAACGTATAGCCAGCGTATCACCTGATTTCAAACCACCCATATTATCCTGGATGATTGAACCTCTTCCTGTTCCGGTAATCAGCGTTCGGGAAAATACCTGCAGGGAAAAAAAGAACATACAAATCGCAAAAACAATTTTCATGTACGCAGGATAGATATATATTGTAAAGTAACTGTAATTTCATAGTATACGGAAATGGTATCGCTCCAATAACTTTGTACCCGGTACTTCGTAAATCGATTTTCATGACGCGAAGCATTTTATTATTCCTGATTTTTTTTCAGGTCCTCTCACCATTCGCCAATTCGCAGAAGCTTCGCAAAGCGGACAAAGAAATCATTTCAGAACTTCAAGCAGATATCGGTTCTCTTACTAATGACAAAATGGAGGGCAGAAGATCCGGCACATCGGGAGAAGCATTGGCTTCAGATTATATCATCGGGGGTTTTATAAAAGCCGGACTCAAACCTCTGGGAGACAGTGGAACTTATCTTCAGCGATTTGAAATTTACGATGGCAGGGATATCACACATACAAGATTCTCTATTAATAATGCGGACCTCATTCTCAATACTGAATTTATTCCCTTACCCTTCAGTGCTATAGGAAAAGCAGATGGCTCACCGGCCATCGCATTACAGGAAAGCGGATCTCCCTGGTTCTATGATCTGAAAGAAACAGTGGAAGCCGCTCAATCCAATCCGCATTTCGATATGGATAAACTGCTTCGCGAAAAAACGAGATTATTCGAAGGAAAGGGTGCTACTGCAGTCATTTTTTATAACAGTTCAAAAACAGACGATGGAATTGTATTTGATCCGGCAGAAGGAATAAAACCTGAAAAAATTCCTGTTCTGTATGTAACGAAAGCAGGCAGGAAGAAATACCTGAGAGATATTTCACAATCTCTCGATGTGGTGATAGATGTACAGATGTTAGAAAAAAAGAGATGGGGTCATAATGTAATTGGATTCCTTGATTTAGGCGCTCCCTATACCGTTGTTATTGGAGCACACTATGATCATTTGGGTTATGGTGAAGATGGGAATTCGTTATACCGCGGTGCTGAAAAAAAGATTCATCCTGGCGCTGATGATAATGCGAGTGGTACAGCAGCACTTATGGAATTGGCAAGGCTCTTGAAAAAAACAAAAAACCTGAGAACAAATTATTTGTTTATTGCTTTTTCAGGAGAAGAATCCGGACTAATAGGATCAAAATATTTTACTGAACATCCGTCTGTCGCCTTATCAAAGATCAGTTATATGGTGAATATGGATATGGTTGGCAGGTTGAACGACAGCACTCATGTTCTGACAATCGGGGGTTATGGAACGTCCCCTCAATGGGCCACGCTGATTAACGGCACGCTGAATAAAAAATTATTTGTGCTGAATGCAGATTCCAGCGGAACGGGTCCCAGTGATCACACTTCCTTTTATCTGAAGAATATTCCCGTTTTATTTTTCTTCACCGGGATCCATCCGGATTATCATAAACCGACGGACCAGCCCGATAAAATTAATTATGTCGGAGAGATGGAAGTTATACATCTGATCTATGATATTACACAGAAGATGGATGGAATGAACAAACCGGTGTTTGTAAAAACAAGGGATAAACAATTTGGTGTGTCACCGGCGTTTAATGTTACACTTGGTCTCATGCCGGACTATAGCTTTTCAGGAAGCGGACTGCGTATTGATGCAATCAGTGAAGGAAGACCTGCGGAAAAAGCAGGATTAAAAGCAGGTGATATCATCATAAAGCTTGGAGATTATTCAGTGATCTCTTTGCAAACTTATATGGAAGCTTTATCCAAATTCAACCGCGGAGATCAGACTACAGTAGAATTTTTAAGAGATAAGGCAGAAATGAAAGCTGCAGTCCAATTTAAATAATATTATGAAGTCATTAAAGCTGAATATGGAAAATATGGAGGGAGATTTTTTTGATGACTCCCGCCTCCTCGGTATTGTGGCACCATTAAAGGGTTATCGTTTCTGCTGGCAATTGAACCGCCAGATGCGACTCGACTTCAGAATTACAAACCAGATTGAGATACCGATGATCAGAAAAAAAAGACAGTACTATTTTACCGTATATGAATGCCCTGAGCCACATAAAACACTAACCCATTATTTATATAATAATCAGTACGACGGGGAATTTTTATTACCGGAATTCAGAAACCTGGATTTTTTCTGGCTCCTTAAAGGAGACTCCGTATGCGATGAATTATTGGCTGAAATGATGGAATCTATTAAGTCAATAACAGGTGTGCAGCTTGTGACGGAATTAACGCACACGAAGATTAAGCATAGAGAGCACCTGATTTTCTAGATATGAGCTATGGTTATGGGTTATGAGTTATGGATTATGAGATGTGAATTATGAGTTAAACCCATATCTCATAACCCATATCTAAATTAAGAGTTCATACTCGCCAGAAATTCCTCATTGCTTTTCGTTCCGCGCATGCGTTTCAGCAACTCGTTCATGGCTTCTTCTGTATTCATGTCATTGAGATAAACACGCAGAAGGTTCATACGCTGAAGAATTTCTCTTTCAAGCAAAAGATCATCACGGCGAGTTGAAGAGGCAACCAGGTCGATGGCTGGGAAGATACGGCGGTTAGCCAGCCTTCTGTCCAGCTGCAATTCCATATTACCGGTTCCCTTAAATTCTTCAAAAATTACTTCATCCATTTTGGAACCTGTATCAATAAGGGCGGTTGCAAGTATCGTAAGCGAGCCTCCGTTTTCAATCTTCCGGGCAGCGCCAAAAAACTGTTTGGGCTTTTG
>DATHNR010000126.1:0-2516 GCA_035485835.1 Puia sp. | reverse complement strand
ATCCCCGGTCGCCGATATTGGTTTGATAACCGTTTTCTTTCTGGCTTATAAAATGATGTGCATTGGCCACTCGTGCAGCCTGTTCAATATCATGCATTGATGCATCGGGTGTTCCAAGGGCAATATTGGCAGCTATGGTATCATTGAACAAAACGGGTTCCTGAGTAACAATACTCATCAGACCACGAAGTGCATGCAGGGAATAGTTTTTTATGTTGATGCCATCGACCATTAATTCACCACTGGTCACATCATGAAAACGAGGTATAAGATCAGCAAGAGTCGATTTACCTGCGCCGGATGAACCAACCAGTGCAATGGTTTTTCCTTTATTTATTTTAAGATCAATATTGTGAAGAACTTTTACACCTTCATAGGCAAAGCCAACATTTTTGTATTCAATCGAGCTATTGAAAGATTTGATGGGAACCGGATTTTTAGGTTCCCTGATGACAATATCCGCATGTAGAATTTCTTCAATTCGCTTGATAGCCGCGGTTCCTCTTTGAGCATTGTAAAACGCAGTGGATAAAGACTTGGCAGGATTGATGATCTGGGTAAAGATGGCGATATATGCTATAAATCCTTCAGCCTGCAGAGCAAACTTATGACTGAGAATCATCTGGCCTCCGAAAAAAAGTATACAACATAATACGATCACACCCAGCAATTCTGACATTGGTGAGGCCATATCTCTCCGGAAAATAATTTTATTCCTTACATAATTCAGGTAATTATTGGTTTTAAAGAATTTGGACTTCAGCAGATTTTCTGCGTTGAAGGCTTTGATTACACGAAGTCCGCCCAGGGTTTCATCAAGGATAGACATCAGCGTGCCAAGTTGTTCCTGCGCAATACTTGATTGTTTTCTCAGCGAACGGCTAACACGTCCGATAATGAAACCGGTTAATGGCAGTAGAACAAATAAGAAAATGGACAGGGGAGGGCTAAGAAAAACGAGCGTTGCGAGGATAACCAGAATCGTAAGAGGTTCTCTGAATATCCCTTCAAGCGTACTGATAACACTCCATTCGATATCGTTGATATCATTGCTCATACGACTGATCAGATCTCCTTTACGCTGTTCCGTAAAAAATCCAAGAGGCAGGTCCAGAATTTTTGCATACAGGTCAGCCCGTAACCGTGTCAGCACGCGGTTACGCATAGGACCCATAATTCTATAGGACAGGTAGAGAAAAAAATTCTTTAAAAAAATAGATACAATTATAATTATACAAATGGCTCCTAAAGCGTAAACTGGTCCGTGTTCACGAATTAAGATTCCGAGAACATATTTTATGTAATCCAGCACGCTGGATGCAGAAAAAGTCAGATGTGGCATTTGTTCCACCATTTTCTCCTTGCCAAACAGAAGCTGAAGAAAGGGCACCAGCATGGTAAGAGAAACCAGGGAGAATAATATGGATAACAGATTAACTAAGAAATAAAGGACAACATATCTTTTTTGATCTTTAAGATATTTTAGAACAGTGGCGAATCTTTTCATTATTTCTGGATGGTGCGTAAACCCGTAAATTTACACTGAAATCTGTAATGATATGAAAGAAGGTAAACGGCAAAAACAGGTTAGTGCTTTACTATTGGAAGAGCTTAACAAAATATTTCAGAAACTGGGACTGAATATGATCCAGGGTGGGATGGTATCTATATCATCAGTTAAAATTACACCCGATCTTTATGAAGCACGTATTTATTTGAGTTTTTACCAGGTAGCAAATCCAAAAGATGCTTTGAAGCTGATTGAGGACAGGGCATGGGAAATAAAACGAGACCTGGTGAGTTCCATCCGGAATCAATTAAGGAGTATGCCCCAGCTTTCCTTTTATATTGACGATTCTTTGGATTATGTGGATAAGATGGAAAATCTTTTTCGTGAGATACATGAAACTAAACCCAACACCGGAAACGAATCCTGAATTAATTCAACTGCATTGAAGTTCCTTTTTGCCTGGCGTTACTTTAAAGCGAAAAAATCAACGAATGCCATTAACATCATATCATGGGTTAGTGTAAGTGCCATTATTCTGGGAACTGCTTCCCTGATTGTAGTTCTCAGTGTTTTCAATGGTCTGGAGCAACTGGTAAGGTCACTATATTCCTCTTTCTATACGGATATAAAAATTTCACCGGCTTCGGGAAAATTTTTCCACGTTCCGAACGCCAGTCTCCTCAAATTAAAAGAGATTGATGGGGTTATCGGTTACTCATTAACGATAGAAGATCAGGCCCTTTTGAGATACAATAGTATGCAACCGGTGATGCTAAAAGGGGTTGATGAAAATTATAAGAAAATCAACGGGCTTTCTAAAAATATTTTTAAAGGCGATTATCAGCTGGGTACAGAGGATCATCCGCAAGCCATTCTGGGATCTGGGATTGAATACGCTTTGGATATTGAATCGGACCGTGCAATTACGCCCATGACCGTTTATTTATTTCGCAACGGAAGTATTAATGAAATCGACCCGGAATCATCCGTTCGATCAGAAGCCATC
>DATHNR010000125.1:0-3031 GCA_035485835.1 Puia sp. | reverse complement strand
AGCCGTGATCTTTGATCCGACGAGTTCCGGATTCTGTTGCTGAACTATGTAAAGCCATTTCATTTCATGGTGATAATTTCCTGCTTCCGATCATATTTGTTCTGCTATTCTTCCCGGTTTTTTCGTGATTTAATGTGTTTGATGGATGTTTCTTCGTGGATCCTCGAAGAACCCCCGAACAAATATGTTTGATCTTTGAAAGGGAACTGGAACGGTTGTATTCTGGTACCATTCTTTTAAAGACTGCTCCGTCGATTTGCTCACCCGGGCTTCTTATTGTTTTGTTTCCTCCCGAATTATTATTTCGATACATAAATCAGGAGCATCGTATTAATCACCCTTAAACCTACCACTATGAAACAGGTGAACACATTCACAATCTCAATCAGTTGCTTAATTATTATTTTACTTTCATCTTCCTGTAAGAAAGATCCTTTGAATACTGTACCGCCTTCGTGTGATACCTGCAATACTAATGTTTTGAATAGTACATTTTTAAATGTTAGTAATTGGATAAAACAAGATGATGGGTCATATACAAGTGATATTACACAGGATTTAAAACAGGCTGGAATATCTGTGAGTAAAATTTATGCAATGGATATCGCTGAGGGGGCTCCATTTCTACAGATTTTTCCTGTAACCAGAGCATATTTTTGCAGCGGATACATCTCAGTCACTGTTAATCTTTCTAAAGATGAAGGCACATGTATTCTGACTTATGGATTTTCAATTGAGGAACATGATGGAGAAGTTCGTCCCGGAGGTTTACTACCATTTGGTTCCGTAGAAATTGAAGTATGCTTTTTAAATTAGAAGGAAATTGTTTATCAACTGTCAGTTTCTTTAACGGCGATGAAAGTGAGGATCGCAGAAAGTAAAACCGCAACTGACATAAAAATATATGAAGCACCAAATCCTCCGGTGGATCCATTGAGGTAGCCGACGAGGTAGGCACCTCCAAATGAGCCCAATGCTCCAAAACTGTTAATCAGTGCAAGAGCTCCAGCGGCAACATTTGAGGGTAAAATTTCTAAAATCATAGCGAAGAAGGGGCCATATGGAATATACATGGACATACCGGCCAAACTAAGCAGTGCAAAGGATAACCAGAAATTATGAGAACCAACCAGGTAAGAACAATAGAATGCAATGGCTGCAAGTAAAAGGAATGGCCAGATAAATGATTTTCTTTTGAGCGTTTTATCTGAATAATAAGATGCGATGATCATGGCTATCACAGCCATTAAATAGGGAACTGCCGATAACCAGCCTGTTTTCACAATTCCAATGCCCGGAGCAGTATTAATAATAGATGGCAACCAGATTACAAATCCATACATGCCGAAACTCCAGAAAACATATAACAGACAAAGGAGTACGACCAGCCTGGATTTAAATGCGACCAAATAATTCTTAACCGGTTTAATGGTTTCCTGTTCTTTTTGCAAAGCTTTTTCCAATATTAACTTTTCATCAGTACTTAACCATTCAGCTTCTTCCGGTTTATCCTGAATAATTTTCCACCAGATAAATGCCCATAATACTGCAGGAATTCCTTCCCAGATAAACATCCATCGCCATCCGACCGTATGAATTAAATATCCGGAAATGATAGACATCCAAAGCATGCATGAAGGATTTCCAAACATTAATAAAGTATTCGCCCTCGAGCGTTCTTTCCTGGTAAACCATCTGCTCAATAATAGGAGTAAAGAAGGTAATACCGCACTTTCAGCAACGCCCACCATGAACCTGACAACAATAAGTATTTTTATATTACTGATTATTCCTGTGGCAGCTGCAAAAATTCCCCAGAGGATCAGGGACCAGAAGATTAATTTTTTAGCACTCTTATTGGCAGCATACAAAGTCCCGGGAATCTGAAAGAAAAAATAACCAAGGAAAAACATGGATCCCAACAGGGAATTTATGGCTGAAGTAATATGAAGATCTCCTGCCATCCCGGCGGCTGCCCCAAAACCAAAATTCGCACGGTCCAGATAGGCAAGGCTGTATGTTATAAAAACCACCGGTATAAGCCGGTACCATCTTGAAACAGAAATTTTTCTTTTATTCGACATTCAGGTTAGCGGAGAAAGTCGTGTAAGATAGTTTTTCCTTCAATTCAAATATCATTATGATCGGAGGAGGATGGGGTTTTCATTGTAATCCAGCGTAATTTAGTATTCCAGGGCTTTAATACATCATTTTGCCATCACTTCAATAACCTTTAAAATTTACATTATGAAAAAGAATCTGGTATTGGTCAGCACGATCATGTTGATATCATTATTTGTCAATGCCCAGGTAACCAATTATAAAGTTGTGTTTGATATGTCAAGCAGGGACACTGTTAATCAACAGGCTATCGTTCGTGAAATAGGTCTTATCACAGGAGCTACTCCGAATGCAAAGCTGGAAGTTGTAATATACGGGCAGGGACTGGATCTTGCCGTAAAAGACCGTTCGCCGCAGCAGGCAGCTGTTGAAAAATTAATTGCAGACAACAAAGCATCTTTTAAAGTATGTGCGATGACGATGAAAAGAAATAATATCGATCAATCACAATTGGTGCCGGGTGTTGAAGTAGTGCCGGATGGTATTTATGAAATTATTTCCAAGCAGCAGCAGGGATGGGGTTATATAAAAGTCGGGCATTGATTTGGTTTTTCCAACAGTAGTAAACCATCATTGTGATAAGTTTAAAATTGTATCTTACCAATACATTTGATAAACTTTCTCCCTGATGCCGGATGACCTGCAGCAAAAAAATAAATTAGGATTATGGACCAGTGCTTCTCTTGTTGTCGGTAATATGATCGGAGCCGGTGTATTCTTAATGCCGGCGGCCTTGGCGGCTTACGGAAGTATTAGCCTGTTGGGATGGTTTTTTCTTCAATCGGCGCATTTTTACTGGCCAGGGTGTTCAGCAATTTAAGTAAGCTGATGCCAACTGCTGATGGCGGTCCCTATGCTTATTCGAGAAAAGGTCTTGGGGATTTTGCTGGTTTTCTTGTTGCCTGGGGTT
>DATHNR010000124.1:0-3915 GCA_035485835.1 Puia sp. | reverse complement strand
TCGGGTTTATAATCCAGGTTATTATCTCTCTTTAGTTTTTCGCAAATAGCTTGACGCAGGTCAAGGTATCCCGGTACCGGAGTATAATGACTCCAGTTATCGTCAATTGCTTTTTTTGCAGCGTCTTTAATGTGTTGCGGTGTGTCAAAATCCGGTTCGCCTACACTGAGGTCAATAACATCTACTCCCTGTGAACGCAATTCACGGCTGAGTTTAGCCATTTTCAAAGTCTCCGGTTCGCTGAAACGAGATAAAATCGAGGATAGTTGCATAGTGATTCTTTACGATTTATTGCGGCCGCAAATGTACCTCTTTTTTTAAAACCCTGAAGCTTTTAAGCGCTAAGCAATATGCCTAATTCACCCTCACCGACTTGATTTGAAATTTATTTTGAGGAGAAATGGTGGAATCCAGAAATCCCTGCAGGTATATATTATAACTTTTGGTGCTGTCGAACTGAAGGGAATCTAACTTTAAATAATTGCTGCTGTCACTTCTGGGATTTGCACTGTCCCAAAATGCAAATACCTGATTTATTCCAGTATGTACATACTGATTAAATGTATAATATGCCGGGTTAGGATTATATCCGACAAATGGACTGAGCCCGACAATAGTTGTATCTCTTACGGAAATATGGAAAGTATCAATTAAGTAATCATTTTTGTAAATAAGTTTAAGACCTATTGAGGTTCCAGGAGAAAAATTCATAAAGCGAAATGTGGTGATTGTGTCGTAAAATACCGGTGGATTGTCTTGCAAAATAATTAGTGAAATGGATTTGGAATCCAGCGTATCGAAAAAGAAGATACTGTAATGACTGCCTTGTTGAAATGCTGCATTTCCTTGTATGTTATTACTAGTATCCTGCGCCAGAAATATATTCATATAACTGATCCTTGAAACAGTAGTATCGTATGGATTTCCAGGGACCCCGGTTGTCAGACCAAAAGCGAGTGGGTTGGTAAATAAAAGAGCTCCATCAATGGTCAATGAAACCGGACCAACGCCGTAAGCAACATGTGTAAGGCCGACAAATGCCTTATTTGCATTGATATTTATAGATTTATTGCAGGAAAAAAGGCTTAGGGCTAAAAGCTGAAGACATAAAGCTTTTATTTTATCACAGAATGATATGGGTCTGAACTTGTTAAAAATCATGAATTCGTGCGGATTAATTTGATTTTACCTTTTAGAGCGTGAAAATAGCAAAACAAGGCATCTTATCCATCGTCTTAACATTTTAGTTATCAATTGGAAAACCTATCTTTGCCGCTCTTAAAAAAAACCGAAAACCAATGAGAGCGCTGGTTAGCATATTTGCAAGTTTACTGATTGTCATTTCTCTTTACCAACTGTCTTTTACCTGGTTTGTGAATAAACACGAATCTGCGATGACGCAGAAAGCAGAACGTTTTGTTAAAAATAATTATCCGTCCCCTGAAACTAAATATCCAGGAAATAAAGATGCCGAGGTCTTGTATAAGGATAGTCTGAGTTTGCTGGTTCGTGAGCGCACCCAGAAACTGCTGGATTCAACCAAGGATACCAAGATAACCTGGTGGGGAACCACTTATCAGAAATCCAAAGAAAGCGAACTTTTGCTGGGTCTGGATTTACAAGGTGGAATCAATGTAACCCTTGATATTGAACTTGAAGGTCTTATTAAGGGTCTTGCCAACAATCCCCGGGATGCAAGTCTTGTGAAGGCGATACAATTGGCTGATCAGAAAAAATTAACTAATGGAGGCGCCAATTATATAGATCTTTTCTCACAGGCTTTTAAAGAAGTCAATCCCGGAACCAAACTCGCACCACTATTTGCGAATTCAAACAGGAACAAACTGAAGTTTGAATCATCAGATGGTGATGTAATCAGTTATTTGCATGACCAGGCATCCGCAGGGATGAAACAAACTTACCAGGTACTCACAAAGCGTATTGATAAATTCGGTGTTTCACAGCCAAACATCCAGTTGGATGAAAATAAAGGAATCATAAGTGTTGAACTTGCAGGTGCAACAGATCCGGACCGGGTGAGAAAATATCTTCAGTCATCCGCTAACCTTCAGTTCTGGGAAGTGTATAATATTTCTGATTTAGCAACTCCTTTTCAAAATGCCGAAAAAATACTTCAGAAATACTTGAACGGAGTAAAGGATTCAGCATTGTTGGCTTCACAGGATTCAACAGCGGATAGCGTTTCCCTGAACAGGAATCCCTTACGGATCATGCGTTTCATTCAGCCAACCAAGGATGAGAAGGGACAGGTTCGTTATGCTTCGGCCATTGCTACCCCTCTTATAAAAGACACTTCTACGATCAACAATTATCTTAATATCCCGGTTGTAAGAAACCAGTTCCCCTCAAACTTAAAATTCTTATGGGGTAAACAGGAGTACGATGATAATGGCAAAGCTTATCCTTATCTCGAACTCTATGCAATCAAAACGGTTCCAGGGAATGACAAGGCAAAACTGGAAGGCGAAGTCATCACCGACGCAAGACAGGATTATGATCCGGTAACAGGGGGTGTGGTAGTTGAAATGAGTATGAATAAACATGGTGCCGATGTCTGGGCCAAGATGACAACGGATAATGTAGGTCTGCCTATCGCCATTACTCTTGACGATGTGGTTTATTCAGCGCCTTATGTAAATGGACCTATCACTGGCGGAAATTCCCAAATTTCAATGGGTAACAGGAATACAGGACAAACCGTTAATGAAGCGACAGATCTCGCCAATATATTAAAAAGTGGTAAACTAAACGCTCCCGCACGTATCGTACAGGAACAGGTTGTTGGTCCTACACTTGGTAAAGCTGCAGTGAAAGGCGGAGCATTGGCCTTCGGTATTTCATTCCTGGTAATTTTTACCCTGATGCTGGTTTATTATAATACAGCCGGTTGGGTTGCAAACATTGCATTAATATTAAACCTTTTATTTACCATTGGAATCCTGAGTGCGATGCATGCAACGCTTACCGCTCCCGGTATAGCAGGCCTTGTATTGACGATTGGTATGGCGGTGGACACGAACGTAATCATCTTTGAAAGGATCAAGGAGGAGCTGACAAGGGGAAAAAGTTACCAGTTGGCAGTGAATGACGGATACCGTCGTTCCCTGGCACCCGTACTCGATGCCCACGTTACAACCTTCCTGACAGCAGCAATACTTGCTTATTTCGGACTCGGCCCCGTACTTGGATTTGCTACCACGCAAATGCTGGGTATCGCATTATCCTTATTCTGCGGAATCCTTGTTTCCAGAATGGTAACTGATTTCTACACGAATAAAAACAGGCATTTTCAATATTTTACGAATATTTCAAAAAAGGTATTCCAACATGCAAGCTTTAAATTCATTGAATTCCGGAAAGTAACGTATGCCATTTCTGCTGTTGTGTTGTTACTCGGAATTTCTGCTTATTTCCACGGGTTTCAGAAAGGAGTTGAGTTTCAGGGAGGAAGAAGTTATATCGTGAACTTCCACAAGCCATTGAATGAACAGGAAGTAAAAGATGCCCTGAATCTGCAATGGGGGAAATATCCTGAAGTAAAAACTTATGGATCCAATCAGCAGTTTGAAATTACTACTGACTATTTGGTAAACCGGGAAGGTTCTGCTGCAGATTCAACGGTCGCAAATAAAATGTTTGCAGGTCTTCAGAAATTTTTACCGGCTGGTACGACGGCACAGGAATTTACTTCAACCAATAAATTCATCCAGCAATCTAAAAAAGTGGGTGCTTCCATTTCAGATGACCTAAAAGCCGGAGCTGTAAAAGCCACCATTTTTGCACTGATCGCGATTTTCATTTACATATTCATACGTTTCCGCGACTGGAGATATTCACTTGGTACTATAATCGCTTTATTGCACGACGTTCTTGTGGTATTGGCTGTGTTTTCAT
>DATHNR010000123.1:0-2782 GCA_035485835.1 Puia sp. | reverse complement strand
AGTACGCCAGGGTAAAAATGTTCCAATCAAACTCAAATAGAACATCATGGTTGAAGCGCCGTGAGCAGCGTCTGAACAGTCTCTGAAGACCATTGCTGTAATACAATACTTCTTCCCTGAATAAGTTTTTCCAACAAATCTTTTTGATAGTGCCGCACAGTAAGCAGGGTTAATCCATTTTCAATATGTACGTTAAAAAGCTGAGATGCTGCATGAGCAAGTTTTTCAATTTTATCGGGAATATTATCTGTGCAAAATTGTAAAATAACAGCACCCGTTTGCAGAAGATTTGCCTGGATATGCAATTGGGAAAGAATATTATATAGTCTGGCAGTCCCTTCTTCCCCAACAAATGAAAAATCTTTTGAGCTCAGGTGAACCAGAACCTGGTCTTGTTTTAGCACAATGATTGGAGGGAGGCTGGTGATATGTTTGGAATGAATGAGTGTGCCTGGAAGATCCGGATCAAGAAAACATTTCACTTGTAAGGGAATATTCTTATTATGAAGGGGTTTGATTGTTTTGGGGTGAATAACCTGGGCGCCATAAAATGCCATTTCAATTACTTCTTCATAGCCAAGTTCCCGGATGTAAATGGCATCAGGAAATGTTTTCGGGTCAGCATTCATAACTCCTTTCACATCTTTCCATATCGTTAAACTTTCTGCATCCAAAAGATTGGCAAATATGGCCGCGGAATAGTCGCTTCCTTCTCTGCCAAGGGTAGTGCTTTCATTAGCATCAGTAGCACCGATAAAACCCTGTGTAAGTACAATCTTTGTATTCTGAAATAAAGGAAAAATTTGTTCCATTATTCGGGTACCGGTTATTTCCCAATTGATATTCGCAGCACGAAACTGATCATCCGTTGCGAAAACATCTCTTACATCCACCCATTGATTTGAAATACCTTCTGTTTGCAGAAAATGACTGATAATAGCGGTGGATAAAAGTTCACCTATGGATACAATCTGATCGTAATAATAATTGAAGGTTTTGGAAGGCTTATCATGCAGTAACCATTCCACTTCTGTAAAAAAATCCATCATCCTTAGTTGCAGCAGGCTGTTACCTGCTGCTCCAAGAGATTCTGCAATCTCTATATGTTGTTGTTTAATTTTCCCGAATAGCTCTAGTGCTTTTGGAAGATCGTGGGCATAAAATGCTTCAGCAACTTTTTCAAGTGCATTGGTTGTTTTCCCCATTGCAGAAATCACGATCAGGATTTTTTCTGAATGATAGCTATTTAGGATTGAAGGCAGGCTTCTGATTCGTGTTACTGAATCTACACTGGCGCCCCCGAACTTGAAAACTTTCATGGTTGCATATTTATCGAGGCGCAAAGATAATATGGTTGAGGATCGCAATAACTATGTTAAAAAAACATTCGGCTTCAGTCAGTTCAAAAATCGATTGTATATTAATGGGAATTTGTGGACCTATGATGATAATAATATATAAACTTTACATTTCGGTAGTCCTGTTTTCAGGCATATATCCCATTCGTGCCGATATGCGGATGGATACAATGGAAACAGAAATTTTGCGATTTGTAAACGACGACAGGAAACAGCATGATCTGCCTCCGCTGCAATTAAATGTAATGGAATCATCACTGGCTTTAAAACATAGTCAGGATATGGCATCCGGCAAGGTTAAATTTGGGCATGATGGCTTTAATTCCAGGGCTAAATCCATTCAAAAATCAGTGGGTGCTGTAGAAGTTGGAGAAAATGTGGCTTCCGGCCCAATGAGTGCCAGGGAAGTGGTAGATGGCTGGCTGAATAGTCCGGGTCATAAAAAAAATATAGAAGGAAATTTTATCCTGACAGGAATTGGATATGCCAGTGATAAGAAAGGTAACATTTATTTTACACAGATTTTTTCAAGGTAGTGATGGGGAGTTATTTCTTTTAAAGGCCATGCCGTAACTTGCCCTTCATGGAAAAACAAGCCATTATTTCAGTCCGCGAACTTTCAAAAAAATACGGAGATTTTGAAGCCGTAAAACAAATTAGTTTCGATGTATACCAGGGGGAAATTTTTGGATTGCTCGGCCCCAACGGAGCTGGTAAATCGACTACACTTGAAATTATTGAAACCCTTCGTGAAAAGACTTCCGGAAAAATATTTGTCGATGGAATTGATCTGGATAAAAGCCCCAATGAAATAAAAAAGAGGATCGGAGTTCAGCTTCAGACTTCAGGATATTATCCCAACCTGAATTTAACCGAATTACTGATGTTGTTCGGGGGTTTGTATAATCGGGACGTCAAACCATCAGATTTCCTGGGAAAAGTAAATCTGCTCGATAAGGCCAAATCAAAATATAAAGAGCTCAGCGGCGGCCAGAAGCAACGGTTTTCAATTGCTACAACGCTTATTAACCAGCCTAAAATTATTTTCCTGGATGAACCCACTACGGGCCTTGATCCACAGGCCAGGAGGAATCTGTGGGATTTGGTTCGTGACATACGTTCTTCCGGAACTACAGTTATTATAACAACACATTATATGGATGAAGCGGAAGTGCTATGTGATCGTGTAGCGATTATGGATTCAGGCAAGATCATAGCGCTGGATTCGCCTGATCAGCTGATTGATAAACTTGTTGCTACTGGTTTTGAAAGACCAAAAGAAGTAAAGAAAGCCAACCTGGAGGATGTTTTCATTCAGATGACCGGGAAGGAGTGGAGGGAGGAATAACAAGTATGGGAGTATGGGAGTATGGGAGTGTGGAGATTTACAAGGTTTAATAAAATTCATTAACAATTAACCATTG
>DATHNR010000122.1:0-9999 GCA_035485835.1 Puia sp. | reverse complement strand
ACTCCATGAAATAGAATAACAAGAAGTGAGTTCGTTTCCATTGCTTTTTTAGCCCATTCTATTAACTGTACACCACTTTCACCATTTACCACGAAACAATCCACATTGTACAGATCAATTTCATTGATCTTATGCATTTCGTTCCTAACTGCCCTGGCAGCAACGAAATCTTTTTTCATTCCATTGATGAAAGACGAATCACCAATTTTCATATCACCACAGGTAAAAGCAAAAGTTCTTCTTGTTTTTCCATCCAGGGATTGAAGAAAAATATTTGTCATTCTTGTTTCATTTACCATTCGTTCCACAGTATAGTTTCTCAAATCATATTCCGGCTTAACCCAACTCCTGTCCGGCCCACCGAAACAGGGGTGGAATAATGTGTGATTCCCTAATTCATGACCATTTTCAGCCAGCTTCCTCCACTCATTCATCCGGGATTGTATGGAACTGGAAAAAGCGGTAATATAAAAAGTGGCTTTCAGACCAAGCGAATCAAGAACAGGTACTGCATTATCCAATTGCTGATCGATGGCGTCGTCATAAGTCAAAACAACGGCACATTTTTTACCCTGCCAGGGAAGGCCGGACTGGGCAAAAATGCTAAGCGATAAAAATATAGCCAATGTAGTGAGGAGTTCTTTTTTCATCGAATACTATATATTTTCTCTGTAAGGATTAATCAATTTGATTTTGCCTGCTTCATCATAGAAAAGTTCGGTGACTTTCACCGATCTCAAATGAGTCACGCCATTACTTAAACTGGAATCATGATAAAACAAATACCATTTCCCTTTGAAAGAACAGATCGAATGATGGGTAGTCCAGCCAACTACCGGATTAAGAATTACACCCTGGTAAACAAAAGGTCCATAAGGACTATCGCCGATGGCATAACATATATAATGGGTATCTCCGGTTGAATAAGAGTAATAATATTTTCCTTTGTATTTATGCATCCACGAAGCTTCAAAAAAACGCTTGTTATTATCGCCGGCTAAAATAGGCAGGCCATTCTGGTCGAGAATGTTAATCTCTCTGACACTTTCTTCAAACTGTTTCATATCATCACTGAGCAGGGCAACTCTTGGCCCCAGTGATTTTTCATGAGCCAATGGTTCTTTAAAATCGGGATTATATTTATTATCCCTGTATGATTGCAATTGGCCGCCCCAGATACCTCCAAAATACATATAAAACTTTCCGTCATCATCCTGAAATACGGCAGGGTCAATAGAATAGCTGTTTTTTATCGCTTCCTGTTCAGGCACAAAAGGTCCTGCAGGGGAATTGCCGATTGCAACACCAATCTGACAGATCCCATCTGGCCTTTTTGCAGGGAAGTAAAAATAGTACCTGCCATTCTTATATGCAGTATCGGGTGCCCACATTTGTTTTTCTGCCCAGGGGACATCCTTTACGTGTAGGGCAACACCATGGTCTACAGGAATACTATCTATACTATCCATAGAAAATACGTGATAATCTTCCATTGCGAAATGACTTCCCAGGTCGTCGAAAGGAATGCCGGTATCAATATCGTGCGATGGATAAATGAATATTCTCCCTTCAAAAACATGAGCAGATGGGTCTGCTGTATAGATATGTTTTACGAGCGGTTCTGAAATGGCCCTCCTTTTCAGATCATCAAAATCAATATGGGTTATATCATCTTCAGGCATGATAAATTTTTTTGAAGTTATTAAGCCCTTCTTGCTTTAAGATCACTCTCTATTGTGAGTTCCATCTTTTTATTTATGTTATATCCGAAAAGAAGAATAACGCCTGCTATAAAAACGATGCAGGGATAAATACTCACCGACATCCTGATCCCTGAAACGGTGGCGGCTGTCTGATTGGAAGCTTCAGCTACATATCCATATTTAGATAATAAACCAGCTCCCAGTGCACCTCCCACACTCAGCCCTATTTTTAAACCAAATATCATCGCCGAAAAAATGATAGCTGTGGCCCTCCTGTTATTCTTCCATTCACTGTAATCTGCCACATCGGCTATCATGGCCCACAATAGAGGGATGGTAACACCATAAAAGAAACCATGTAAAATTTGGGTAATAAAAACTAACCCTATTGCATACGGTGAATAAAAATCAAACATCAATAAAAATAATGCCGAGAAAAAAAGAAACGCCCCAAACACATCCCTTTTTCCAAACCTGTCAGCCAGGGGTTTTGAAAATGCAATACCGACGATCATAAAAATTATTCCACTCGCATTAAATAAACTGTTTCCCGAAGTAGCTGCATCATCGGGCCATCGAAAACCGGTTGAATGATTCAGCCATATAGTAAAACGATTGAATCCGATATTTTCCAAAAAAGAAGAGATCGCTGATGCATTCAAATAATATTTGAAATAATAAATATACATGCCCCCTTTTAACGCCAGAGTAATAAACACCATGATGGTAAGAAAAAGCATGATGATCCAAGGCTTGTTTTTAAAGAGATCTTTTAAATCCTGGGAAACAGAACTCTTTTTGCTTTGGGCCGGAACTATTCTCTCCCTGGTTGTAAGAAAAGTAATGATGAAAAAAATGACACCTGTAATAGCGAAAAAGCCCATTACTATTTTAAAACCTGCCTGCTTATCGCCGTGACCAAAAATTAATACGAGGGGTAGTAATAACACCTGAATAATAAATTGTGCAAACATGACGGCAACAAATCTGTAAGAAGAAAGGCTGTTTCGCTCTTTCATATCGCCAGTGATAACACCGCTGAGGGCAGAGTAAGGCAGGTTATTGGCCGAATAGATAACCACCAGCAAAAAGTAAGTCACCAGTGCATAGATCAACTTGCCGGTCGCTCCAAAATCAGGCGTAGAAAAAGCAAGTATGGCAATCACACCAAATGGAATGGAAGTCCACAATATCCAGGGCCGGAATTTTCCCCAGCGGGTATGAGTCCGGTCGGCAATGGCTCCCATGATGATATTAAAAAAAGCACCAAAAAAGCCGCCCACAAATATGATCACACTGGCCGTTCCTGCTGGTATTTTATATACATCGGTATAAAAAAAAGCGAGAAAGGTCATCAGGGTCTGAAAAATAAGATTTGCAGCAAGATCACCCAGGCTATAACCGACTTTCTCCAGGACAGATAATTTTTGTTGCGTTTGGGTCATATTTATATTTTGATAACTTAACCAGTTTAATTTTTATTTAACGAGTGTCTCCGGCGGTCCCAGGTAACTTGGTTTTACTCCATTCAGATCGACCACAATTTTCTGTAATACGAGCCCGGGGTCTACCATCCAGTATTTTAAAATATGTATGCCCGTTTTGCTGATATGAAATGCAGCACTATCTATAATAATATTATTTGCCACCCACTGTTGCCAGCTTTTATTTGAATTGTCCGGATGTAGATTAAATATTTGAGGTAATTCATCATCGAATGAAATGGCATAATGTAATTCTGTGCCATTAAAATTCAATGTGGGCGAAAAATAAAGCTGAACTTGAATTCTACCGGTATCAAATAGCATCATTTTATATTCCAGTCTCGGGCCGTCTGCACCCGGAGTTTGCATTGGCGCCGTTACAGGAGTGACTGTCATGCCCGAACCCGTGCGGCCTATTCCCGGGATCAGTTGCCACCTGACATCTGGTTTATTTATTGCCTTTGTAAAATGACTTGCTTCCATAGAAACATAACCATTTCTTTCTACAAATCCTTTGAAGGGAACAGTTCCATAGTTTTTAATAATAGCGAAAACAGTAAGCCTTCTGCCATCGGATCCTGAAATAGTTAATGGAATTTTGTGTGTGCCTATCGGTACTTCTTCCCAATCAACCTTAATCCATAATCTCTGTTGTTTTTCTATTTTATTTTTTTGTTCACTTAGTTTTATCCAGGGAACCGTCGATTTAATGTTATACTCAAATGGAATTCTTCCCTGGTTGAATAAATCAATATAATAGGATTGCTCACCGAATGAATCAAATTCAGGTAATATAGCTTCGCTTGTATCATCCGGCCACCAGGAAGATGAACCTTCAATGGATAAACCCATCTTCGCTGAATCCGGCAACTGGATATACTCAACTTTAGGCATCCCATTTTTCTCCGGCTGCTGCCAATAGGTATAGCCAATATGCGTCTGATCCATCATATGATCCCATTTTCCATCCGACATCACTGTATTGTAATATTTTGCCAGTGCAGCGTCTTCAGCAAAATATTTTTTCACACTATCGGCAAAGTCGTTGGTTGAAGCGCGCCGCTGTGCAGCGTATATCCTGTTCTTTCCTGCAGCGACATATAAATTATTCAGATTGGCACAGGCTTTTATCGGATAAAGCACAAGCTGGTAAAATGCATTTTTATAGGGATCGGAAATTTGATTATATATTTCTTCTGCCTTTGCGGCTAACTGACCATATTCTTCTTCGATCATTTCAGCTTCTCTGTAGTTAACCAGGCTGTAAGTATCTGGTGACAGTAATTCCGGTTTTCTGCGGCTGTTAAATTTTGTATAGGATGACATTAAAGCACCTATATCGGAAGCATACTGCGAACCAAAAATTTCTTTTGCCCATTCTTCTGAATATCCGGAGATATTTTCCGCATTCCATTTTTTAGTATCCCAGGCAAAATCCAGAAAGAATTGTATCGGGAATTCCATCGGTTTGATATCACCCACATTCACGATCCATATACGATCGGCTCCATACTGATAGGCGAGATTCATTTGTTCCCATACCCTGGGAATGGAGTTCGTGTTAAGCCATTTATAATTTCTTGGATCACCCACGTAGTCAAAATGATAATAGATCCCATAACCACCGGTCCTGGGCTTGTCAGTAAGCCTTGGGAGTTTCCTGACATTGCCCCAGTTATCATCGCATAATAAAAGGGTTACGTCATCCGGAACAGTCATGTCTTTATCATAATAATCCTGCACTTCTTTATACAATGCCCAAAGTTGTGGCGTGGCAGAAGCTGGTTTATGTGTTACTTCTTCAATGATCTTTCTCTGGTCGTGTACAATTCTTTCGAGCAGGGCAATATTGCTTCCTTCAGTCATGGGCATATCACCATCGCCCCGCATTCCGATGGAAACAATACTTTCACGCGAATCCATATGTTCAATCCCTTTCTTCCAGAAAGCCTTTAATACGATTTCATTACTGTCATAATTCCATTGTCCGTGCCCATACCTTTTCCATTCCTGCTGGGCCCTGAGCATGGGTTCATGATGTGTGGTGCCCATCACAATACCATATTTATCGGCAAGGATCGGATTCAGGGAGTCGTCATCATTGAAGGCATTTCCCCACATGGCTGGCCAGAGGTAATTTGCTTTCATGCGCAGCATGAGTTCAAAAATCTTTTCATATACGAGATGGTTTACTCCTCCGAACTTTTCCTTCGTCCATCCCGAAAATGCAGGCGCTTCATCATTGATGAATATGCCCCGGTATTTTACTGAAGGCGGACCGTATATAAAAATTCCATTCTTAAAATAGATTTCCTTTTTCTTTTTTACAGGAACATCAGCCCACCAATACCAGGGCGAAACACCCATTTGTCTCGACAATTCAAAAACTCCAAAAGCCGTTCCCCTCCTGTCGCTTCCGGAAATAATCAATGCATTATTAATTCCTCCTGTTGGTTTTTTTAATGTCTGAAACTGAAAGCTTTCCCATTTGCCTTTCAGGGTTTCAGAATTTATTTTCTTCTCTGATGAGAGGCGATTTATTATTTCCGAACTGTCCAGACTTCCAATTATAATTATATTATCGGCAGAAAGAGGTAAAGATGAAATGATCTCAGGCTTAAAGCCCGTCTGCATTTGAATATCCTGCTGAAGTAATTGGGCTGATCTGTGTACTAACCAGTGATCTTTCAGATCGACATAAATGGATGTAGCGTGCAAAACAGATACAATGGGAAAATAACCGGAATCATATTTATTTCTTACAATGATATCCTGTGCCAGAAGTTTTATGGATGAAAAGCAAATTAAAACTGCGGTGATTAATTTCCCTTTCATGTACAAGCAATATTTTCAGATATTAAAATCCTACGGAATTTCCGCCGTCAACAGGCAGGATGACTCCTGTTAAATAACCAGCCTGATCAGATGAAAGGAAATAAGCCGCCTCGGCAACATCCGCCGGATTACCGAGCTTGCCCAGCGGTGTCCTGGAAAGAACTTTTCGTTTTCTTTCTGAATCGCCGTTAAATGCTTTCCCTGACATATCAGTAGCTATAAATCCCGGCGCTATACAATTCACCAGGATACCCTTGGGAGATAGTTCGACCGCCATGGCCCTTGTCATTCCTTCTATGGCTGATTTGGAAGCCGTGTAAGCAATAACATTTGGCAATCCGTATTGAGAGGCCATCGAACTTATATTTATGATGTTGCCCCTTTTTTCCCTGATCATGAATTTTACAATTTCCCTGGACAAAACAAAAATGGATGTAACATTCGTTTGCATAATCTGATTAAACTCTTCGTCACTAACTTTTGTAAATTCTTTTTTCAGGTTAACTCCTGCATTATTCACTAATATATCTATCCCTCCGTAGTCATTTATTATTTGTTTTACAAGACCGGGAATACCCTTAAGGTCTGTCAAATCGAATTTTATCGGCACGCACAATTTCCCCAGTTTGTCTTTGGCCTTATTTAAATTTTGCAGATTCCGGCCAATAATAATTGTAAGAATTCCTTTGCTGACAAATTTTTCTGTTATGGCTAAACCGATACCTGAAGCTCCTCCTGTAACAATGGCTATGCTCTTTTGTTTAGTTATTTTCATTAATGCCGCTCGTTTTCGGATATTAGAGAATTAATATTTTTTCTTTTATTTTTTAAACCAATGATTTGTAATTTAATTAATCAGGATGTTAACGGGATATATTTTTTAAACGCAGGGAAGAAGCACGAATTATCAGTTCCGAATGAAGAAGGATTGTGTTGGCAGTTTTAATAATAGCTGTACCATTTAAATGATTTATCAAATTAAGTGCGGCGGCCTGACCCATTTCATATCCCGGGTAATTGATGGTGGTAAGGTTGGGTTCGATCACTTTAGAAACCGGGTCGTTATTAAATCCTACAAATGCGATGTCACGCGGTATCTTAATACCTGCCTGTTTCAAACCGATCATGCAGCCTACGGCACAATTATCATTGGCAACGAAAACAGCATCCGGTAAAGGATTCATTTTCATGATGAGTTTCGCAGCGCCGGCACCAGCTTCCTGGCTAAGATTATTAATGATGAGGTATTCTTCTTTAAATTTTATCGAATGATCCGCGAGCGCCTGTTTATAACCCTGCAATCTGTCTATATACACATTTCTTTTGGGGGTAGCGGTGATATGGACAATCTTTTTACATCCCTGACTTATTAAATGGGAAGTGGCATCATAACCGGCTTTCCTGTTATCAATTAATATATTGGAGCAGTTTTTATAATGGGTTACGCGATCAAAAAAGAGTAACGGGACATTTCTTTTAAAGAATGGTTCAAAATGTGTAATGTCGTTCGTATCGTAAGCCAGTGAAACCAGGAGCCCGTCCACCCGATTCTTAAACATAGTGGCAGCGCTTGATTTCTCTTTGATTACAGATTCTGAAGATTGCGAAATAATTAAATTATATCCCTCAGTGTTTACCACATTTTCTATCCCGGCAATAACGGTCGACATAAAATAACTGTTGAGCCTGGGCACGATAACGCCAATCGTCTGGGTGGTCTGGTTACGGAGATTCCTGGCAAAATGATTCGAACGATATCCCATTTCTTCTGCCAGGTCGGCTATCTTCTTCCTGGTTTTCTTGTTAACTACCGGGTCGTTTTTAAGCGCACGGCTGACAGTTGCGCTGGATATATTGAGCTCCCTGGCCAGGTCATAAATGGTAATCTCCTTGTCTTTACTCATACAATCGGTTACATATCGTATCGTAAAGCTAATATAAAAATATTTTCTGCAAAAAATTGCAATCGGTTGCATTTTTAATAAATTATCCTACATTAGTATCAGAATTGCGGATCCATCATACTTGTTTTCTAAAACTAACGATTGACATAATGCCACCAAAACAAGTCACAGCAAGCGTTTCAGCTATCCTGCCCATAACGGGGAGCCAGTTTTTCTACTCAAATAAGGCTGTTTTATTTTCTTTTCCGCACAGGAATTTCCAAAAATCTGTTTCTGAATTCAAAACACCTGAAAAAAATGAAAGGGCTGAATTTTTAGTGAGCAGAATGTCTTTTAACCAAAAATTGAAATATTTAAAATAACAATTTATGAGAATTTCCATCACGCCGGATGCACCAAGGTCATCAAAGATGTTCAGGGGTTTTTTGAAATTTTTTCCCCTTTTATTTTTACCCGTCATTGCAGTGTTCATACCCTCTGTTAAAGTCTTTGCGCAGAATAATATTCATGTGAAAGGGCGGATCGTTAATGAAACCGGCCTTGCCGTTGCGAAAGCCTCTGTTATTGTAAAAGGCGCATCAGGCGGAGTAACCAGCGATGACAATGGAAATTATGAAATAATGGTGCCTTCCAACGGAATCCTGGTCTATTCTTATGTAGGTTATACTTCTGCTGAAATTCATGTAAATAACAGAACCACCATTGATGTTAGCCTGAGTGCTACACCAAATTCCTTGAGTCAGGTAATCGTAGTTGGATACGGTACGCAAAGAAGAAGTGATGTAACAGGCGCCATTGCCACCGTCAATGCATCAACCTTACAGGAAGTACCAACAGCAAATTTCGTAACTGAATTAAAAGGGCGTGTTTCAGGTGTGGATATCGTCAGTAATAATTCAAATCCGGGAGCTACAGGACAAATAAGGATCAGGGGTAATCGTTCCCTCGCTCCTGAAGCAGTTCCTTATAATCCTGCACAGACAGCTGCCAGCAATGATCAGTTGAATGCTCCGCTCATAGTCTTAGATGGAATTCCTTACGGAGGTTCTATAAATGATATCAATCCTGACGATATCGCTTCTCTCGACATATTAAAAGATGCGTCAGCAACCGTTATTTACGGTTCAAGAGGATCAGGTGGTGTCATTCTTATTACAACCAAAAGAGGAGGTAAATCAGGAAAATCCGTTACGAGTTATAACGGATATTATGGATTTTCAAATGCTACAGGTGAATATAAAGTTTTCAACGGACCTGAATACGCAGCCTTGAAGACAGAAGCCGCTGCTGGAAACAGTATTAATCCTGGAACGAATGCTTATGGATTGACAACAGCGGAACAGACAGGACTTACAAACGGTACTTCAACCGACTGGCAAAAATTAATTTATCAAACGGGACAGGTAACCAATCAGAATATAAGTATCAACGGTGGTAATGAAATTACACAGTATTCTTTTGGTGGTAGTTATTATAAGGAGATTGGGGTCATTCCAGGGCAGGACTTTACCAGGTACGCGCTGCGTGTTACATTGGATCATCAGATAAACAGTCACCTTTTTGTTGGATTCAATATGATGAATTCACTTACATACACAGACTATGGCGGAAATCCGGTCGGTGGCCTCATCAGAATGAGTCCGCTTGTTTCTCCCTACAATCCCGACGGATCCATCAACCAACTGCCACAGGCAGGTTCAATAGACGGATCTACAGTTAATCCTTTGTCTATAAAATATAACTCAGCTGCGATTGTAAATAATGACAGGAGGCTGAGAACATTCAATAGTTTATATGGTCAGTGGAATATTATTGACGGATTGAAATACCGTTTAAATGTTGGATTGGATTATAGCCAGGATCAGGCGGGCTCTTATTTTGGTCCTAACACTTTTTATAACGCCAGTACGTCGCTTGCATCTGCGAGTGAATCTGTAGGAAATGCAGAAGCCTATACTTATACGATTGAAAACGTTTTAACATACGATAAAACCTTTGCAGAAAAAAACAGGATAACAGTTACAGGACTGTATAGTGTTCAAAAGGATCATAACCAGACAAGTGGTATATTCG
>DATHNR010000121.1:0-2015 GCA_035485835.1 Puia sp. | reverse complement strand
GGGCAATTTATACAATATTTGAGCTGTAAGCAACCCGCTCATCACTTCCACGATACTGAACATTAAATAACAGATGTTGTATCTGTTATTGATTATATAAAATGTTCATTGGCGGGCAATAACAGTATTGATATCTATTACTGGTTATTTTACGACCTTCGCGATGCCCGGGGTTACCCCATTTTTCCTGAAGCTTTGATGCTGATGAACCTGCTTAAACCTTTAAACTCCACCCGTTCACTATATAAAAATGCATATAGTGGCTTATCCCGTTCCACCTGGTTGTTGTCACTCGTGATGCTGGTGAACCGCAGCGGAACTATGGTTCTTCCTTTCATGACTATTTATCTGACCGGCATTGGGTTTTCTCTTTTCCAGGCCGGAATTGTTGTAGGATTATTTGGAGCAGGAGCAGTTTGCGGAGCTATTATTGGTGGTAAACTGACTGACAGATTGGGCTTTCGCCGTATACAGCTGTTCACGCTGGCCGGTGGAGGAGTTCTGTTTATTCTATTGGGATTAATGAAAAGTTATCCGCTGATTTGCATTTTTACTTTTGTTCTTAGTCTGGTTAATGATGCTTTTCGTCCTGCTAATAACGCAGCCATCGCTCAATATAGTAAACCGGAAAACAGAACACGTTCCTACTCATTGAACCGCCTGGCTATTAATCTTGGCTGGGCAGTTGGCGGAACTCTTGGTGGATTCATTGCTTCTTTCAACTACCATCTATTGTTCTGGATAGACGGATTTACAAATATCTTGGCAGCTGTTATGTTATATTATTTATTAAAACCAGCAGATGCAGAAGAAAATGATAAGATTGCTGATACGAGGCCTGAAGAAAAAATCTCTCCGCTAAAAGATAAAAAGTTTACCATTTTCATCATACTTGTTCTTTTATACGGGCTTTGTTTTTACCAATTGTATTCCACTATTCCGGTTTATTATAAAGATGTTTTTCATATGTCTGAATTAAAAATCGGAATCCTGATGGGCTTAAACGGATTGATTATCGTAATCATAGAAATGGTGCTTATTTTTTATCTGGAGTCGAAGAACAGGACTCTCCTGTTCATTTCACATGGCCTTATTCTGACTTCTCTTTCTTTCCTGGTATATATTTTCCTTCCCATGCATTCTGTTACGGCCCTGATTTCGGTTATTTTGGTTACGCTGGGTGAAATACTTGCAATGCCATTCATGAATAACTACTGGGCAAGCCGGGCTTCTTCTCATAACAGGGGTCAGTATGCCGGATATTATGCAATGGCATGGTCTCTCTCGCAGGTTCTTGGACCCACCGGAGGTACCTGGATTGCGGCACATTTTGGTTTTAACAGTTTGTGGTGGATCGTGGCTATTATTTGTCTGATCACGGGGATCCTTTTTCGCTCAGTGAAATTGAGGTAATCGTCATTTCCCGCCAAAAACTTTTTTCAGCAAGTCCGTTACCTGAGCTGCAGGATCTTTACGGATTTTGATTTCTTCCTGGGCAACGTAATAAAATATGCCATCAATTGCTTTTTGAGTGACATATGAGGATAAATCTGGATTTACTTTGCTTACGAGGGGAATTTTATTATATGTATCGAACACATCTTTCCAGTATTTTGTAGCACCTGTTTTTTGCAGGGAGGAATCTATCACCGGTGTGTATGCTTTGGTAAGTTGGGGTGTTGCGCTTTTACGCAGGTAAGCTGTTGCAGCAGTATCCGAACCTTTTAAAATGTTAACGCCGTCTGTAACAGTCATGTTTTTAATTGCGTTTAGAAAAATAGGTGCTGCTGATTTCGAAGCATCTTCCGCCGCATGGTTCATGCTGGCGATGGCGTCATCCACCAGTTTACCCATACCCATGTTGCGAAGGGTTTTTTCCACTTTCTGCGCCTGTGGTGGCATCAGAATTTCCACTGCTTTATCATCTAAAAATCCGTTTACAACAGAAAGGCGGTCGGCACTTTTTTGAGCACCCAGGGACAGAGCCTGTTTCAAACCAGCGACGATATCGTCGG
>DATHNR010000120.1:0-2969 GCA_035485835.1 Puia sp. | reverse complement strand
TATCAGTTATTCTGATAATTGGTACGATCGTCGTCTTCCGTCAAATTCAATTTACTAAAAACCGTCCAATAGGTTATGATCGTGACAGATTGGTATTATTAAGAATACATACGGCAGATTTATATAATCATTTCGATGTAGTGAGGAATGATCTGTTGCAGTCAGGTCTTATTAAGGAGGTCAGCGCATCACTCAATCCGATTACCAGTCTAGGCAGACAAACCAGTGGCTTTACCTGGAGTGGGAAAACACCTGAGATGAATGACATGTTTGCGATAGTTGGAGTAACGCCTGAATTCGGAAAAACGGTAAACTGGCAGATAGTTGAAGGGAGAGATTTTTCCAGAAACCGTTTGGCAGATTCGTCCGGATTGATTTTAAATGAAGCAGCGGTTAAATATATGGGGCTTAAAAATCCTGTTGGTGAAATTATCAACTGGGGGAAAAAATATACTGTATTGGGAGTAATAAAAAATATTATCGTAGCGTCGCCCTATGAACCTGTGAAACAGGCCATTTATTATATCGATCCGGAACTCGGGGGAGTAATAAATATCAGGGTTAGACCTGATGCAGATTTCAGTGGTGCACTCAATACTATTGCAGATGTTTGCAAAAAATATGCTCCTTCCTCTCCTTTGGATTATAAAATTGCCGACGAAGAATACGCTAAGAAATTCAATGAACAGGAACGTGTTGGCAACCTCGCCACTGCATTTGCGATCCTTGCCATCTTTATTTCCTGCCTGGGTATATTTGGATTGGCATCGTTTGTCGCAGAGCAACGCACAAAAGAAATTGGCTTACGCAAGGTGTTAGGAGCTTCTGTATTTAATCTCTGGTATTTATTATCAGTGGAATTCCTGTTACTTGTTGGCATTTCATTACTGATCGCCGCACCTGTTTCATTTTATTTTATGCATAACTGGCTTCAGAATTATACATACCGAACTAATATTCCCTGGTGGATTTTTACGGCTGTTGGAATCGGAGCCATCGCAATTACACTTCTGACAGTTAGTTACCAGGCAATAAAAGCAGCTATTGCGAACCCGGTGACCAGCCTGCGTTCAGAATGATTTTTAATAAACTCTATTCTCCACGGTTTAACCTGCCAAATTATTAGAAAATTGTTATATTTAGTTGAGCCAGTACAAGGCGTTTAACCGTATTCTTAAGAAATACGATGGCTTCATGGATGAATTGACTACGAAATTGAAAAATTAGTTTTTACTCCTTTAATTAAAAGCTAGAGCATAATCGTGATTTTTACTGTAGCGGATTTTGGATTTAATTTAATTTTACATTCTAAAATCTGTTCACATGAAAAAGGAATTTATGTTGTACATAAGAAATGCCGGTGATGCAAAATCAGCATTAACTGAAGAAAGGCATTTGGAGTTTATCAAAAAATGCGAAGTTTACATTAAGCGGCTGAAGGCAGAAGACAACCTGGTTGCTGCACAGCCATTGGCCAGGGAGGGATTGGTCATTTCAAGAAGCGGTAATTCCTGGAATAGCAGGGCAATAGATCCATCAAAAGAAGTGCAGGTTGGGTACTATCATATCAGGGCAAAAGATATGCAGGAGGCAATAGAGAGGGCTAAAGAAAACCCTGAATTTGAATTCGTGCCTTCTGCAACTATAGAAATAAGACCCATTAAAATGAAAGAGGAGAAAACGAATTTCGTATATCCAACTTAACGATTTGAGGGGTTAGAGTATCTCATCAGGATTACAAATGATATTGTTTGTCGGTAACTTTTTCTATCCAATCAACCACTCTGCCATCGAGCTGTTCCTGAACGGAAATAAATGTCATTGCTGTGGTTGGAGTTGCTCCATGCCAATGTTTTTCACCTGGTGAGAACCAAATCACATCACCCGGATGAATCTCTTCAATGGGACCTCCTTCACGCTGTGCCCAGCCACAACCTAAAATGACAATCAGTGTCTGACCCAGCGGATGTGTATGCCATGCTGTTCGGGCTCCTGGCTCAAAAGTCACTTGTGAACAGGCGGCACGGGCCGGAGCGCTTGCCTGGAATAAGGGATCCATTCGCACGGAACCTGTAAACCAGTCGGCAGTTCCATATTGGGAAGGTTGAGTACCAATTCGTTTGATTTCCATATTGAGTTCCTTTTATTTTTTTGAATTTTATGCTATGCAAAGGTTATGAAAATCCTGACTTGTCGCATTTAGCAACCATAATTGTCGAGT
Organism: Puia sp.; assembly: GCA_035485835.1. GTDB lineage: Bacteria > Bacteroidota > Bacteroidia > Chitinophagales > Chitinophagaceae > Puia. The sequence goes on along the minus strand of DATHNR010000120.1, from coordinate 748 downwards.
TCCTACTTCAGTGATATCGTATTTATTGACGAAATTTATATTCCAATAAAACCTTTATAATATGAGAAAGATAATCGTCTTATCCATGATAACATTAGATGGAGTCATGCAGGCACCAGGCGGACCTAAAGAAGACACATCAGGTGGTTTCAAATATGGCGGCTGGACCGAGCCATTCGGTGATGAAGAATTTGGTAAGGTGGTGCAAAAAGAACTGCAACCAGCAGAGTATCTGTTGGGCAGAAAAACATATAAGATATGGGCAGGCTACTGGCCTCAACATGGTGACTTCTGGCCAGGTATAAATAGTGGTATGAAATACGTGATTTCCAAAAAAATGAAAAAGTCTGACCCTTTGGTGACCGGCTGGAAAAACTCGGTAGTGATAAAAAGCGTCGCAGATATCAAAAAACTTAAAAATTCAAAAGGCCCTGACTTTCAGGTCTGGGGTAGTAGTGAGCTCATTCAGCTGTTACTTAAAAATGACCTTGTCGACGAACTCAGGCTCAAAATTTTCCCTCTGACTTTAGGCAAGGGAAAGAAGATTCTTCAAAGCGGAACGATTCCGGCAGCATTTACATTGACGGAAAGTATTGTCACATCAAAAGGAGTCATTATTGCCAGCTACAAGCGGGCCGGGAAAGTTAAGACGGGTACTGTTGGTGTTTAATACGAAATCAAAGCCCGGTTAATAGCTTTAAGTCTGAATGATTATTCAAAATTAGTTATGGATTATGAGTTATGAATT
>DATHNR010000119.1:0-6894 GCA_035485835.1 Puia sp. | reverse complement strand
ATCAGATTGTAGGCGCGAAAGAAGTGATCGCTACAGGCGGCCGGGTTGTAATAAATCCGATTTTGCCGGGATTTTCCAGTACCGGAATTATTGGAAAGATTCAATCGTTATAATGTGCCAAATGAGGGAATGTAGAAAATTAAAAATGGGGAAATTGAATAGGGAAATGATAATGTGTAAATGGGAGAATTTATTTTTAATTGCAACGATTGAATCAATATTTGTTCAACGAAACAACCAAGAGGGGAGACTTAAATAAACAAGGGAAGGTCTTTAAGTGCCCGTAAACTAAACTGCGTCAAGATTCAAATCTCATATTTACACATTATCATTTCCCCATTCAATTTCCCCATTTTTCATTTTCTACATTTCCGTATTCACCACATTACAATGTTTGTATTTTACCAATAATCCCGGTCGTTGAAAATCCTGGTACAATCGGATTAATCACAACCCGCCCGCCCGTAGCAATCACTTCTTTCGCGCCTACAATCTGATCGATTGTATAATCGCCGCCTTTTACCAGCACATCTGGTTTTATTATATTGATGAGTTCGAGCGGTGTATCTTCTTCAAAGATCACAACGGCATCCACGATGAGCAGGGATGCCAGCAAAAGAGCGCGCGATTTTTCGTCCATCACGGGCCGGCCTGCGCCTTTCAACCTGTGGGCAGATCCATCTGAATTCAAACCAACAATCAGGAAATCTGATTCGCGTGCTGCATCTGAAAGTGAAGCAATATGACCAGGATGCAGGATATCGAAACATCCGTTGGTAAATGAAATGGTCTTGTTGAGCAGTTTCCATCGGTTCACCTGGAAAACAATATCTTTTGAAGAATATATTTTATGCTGTATAACCTGGGGCTGATTCATCCACTTTAATTTTTTGACGGTTCACGCGGGGTAATAAAATAAAACTGATTACGCCAAAAATGACAAAACTCAAAAACTGACCAAACCAGAGCAGCCATCCGAGTGCCTGACCGTATGGCTCTTTGGGAATATGGTATAAGGCAACGGTTTCCATAACAAGCAAAGCATATGCGCCAATTCCTCCGGGTGAAAGGATCATCCCAACACTTCCCATGGCAAGAACGGTCAGCGCATCGGCAAGTCCCAGGTGGCTTGTTTCTTCAATAGCAAAAAACCCACACCAGGTGCTTAGCAGGTACATGACCCATATCGCAATAGTATAAAAGAAAAATAAAGGTTTATTTTTTAAAGCCCTAACACTGATGAGCCCATGCCAGACACCTGTCAGGATATCTTTTATTTTCTGAACAATATTGATATGCCCGAAACGGCTAAAGACTACTTTAATAATAATCAGGAAAACGATTAGTCCGATGGCAAGAATAATTATTTTCCTGTAGGCAGTCTGTCCGTTTTTGTTTTGAAAGAGCGGATATATATAATCGTGCACGAAGGAACTGACGATATCGAATTGAAAAACGAATGTGAGACCGAAGACAAGCATCAGGCAAATAACATCAAAAGCCCTTTCCGCTACGATGGTTCCTACAAGTTTTTGGGCTGGTATTTTTTCATATCTCGCCAGTATGGTACATTTTATAACTTCTCCGAGTCTTGGCGCACCCAGGTTTACGAAATAACCGATCATTACAGCAAAAAAGGCATTCAGCCGGGAAGGAGTATAACCCATAGGCTCCATAAGTTGCCTCCAGCGCAGGGCTCGTAACCAGTGGGCAACCAGTAATAAACTAAAAACAGGAACAAGTAACCAGTAATGAGCGCGGTCCATTGCTTTTTTAAGTTGCTCCCATTTCTCATGGTCCATTCCTCGAACACTTAGCCAAACAAAAAATACTGCCAGGGCGGCAAAAAAAATGTATTGCAGAACCGATAAAAAATGCTTCTTCATAGAGGGAGGTAAGATACAATTTTAAAGGGATCCGGCAAGTCTGGAGCGGGATACAGCGAACTGCGCGCGATCTATAATTTATTCCCTTCCCTGGGGAAAACCACCCATGGTTTGAATTTTTTAGCTTCTTCAAAATCCAGGCGTGCATAGGAAATTACAATCACTATATCTCCAACTGCGCCACTTCTGGCAGCAGGCCCGTTCAGGCAACATATTCCTGAATCTCTTTTCCCGGGAATAAGATATGTTTCAATCCTTGCTCCATTGTTAACGTTCACGACCTGTACTTTTTCGTTGGCAATTAAATTTGCGGCGTCCATCAGATCCTCGTCAAGGGTCAGGCTGCCGATATAATTCAGATTGGATTCAGTTATAATCAGCCTGTGAACTTTAGATTTTAGTACTTCGATATCCATGAGCGCTTTTTCATTTTTGAGCCGCAAATTTAAACTAATTCAGCAGCATATTATCTATAAGTCTCACTTCTCCCTGAAAAGCTGCGATGAGAGCCAGCGTTTTAACTTTTCCATCAAAGACCTGCACAGGTTGTAAATCCTCTGCATTGGAAATGGATATATAATCAGTTTTAAAATGGGCCGCATCAAGTATTTGCCTGGCCGCTTCAACAGCCTGACTGGTATCACCGGAATGAAGGCTATCCCGGATATATTTAAGGGCCTGGAAAATGGCAGGAGCATATCTCCTTTGTTCGGCGGTTAACCGCCTGTTACGGCTGCTTAATGCTAGACCATCTTCTTCCCTTACGGTTGGCACAGTACGGAATTCAACCGTCAGACTGAGGAGGCTGATCAACCTCTTCACAACCAGACATTGCTGGAAATCTTTTTGTCCCATGAATAAATATTCTGGTCTTACAATATCCAGCAGCCGGCTCATCACCTGACAGACTCCCTGGAAATGACCTGGCCGGTAATGGCCTTCCAGGATGGTTTCAAGGTAGCCAAGGTTATAGGTTTCTAATCCGGTATCACCCTTGGGATATATTTCATGAACGGAAGGGACAAAAATCAGGTCTGTACCTGCTTTTGCCAGCATTTCAATATCCTTTTCAAGACTAACAGGATATTTCTCAAAGTCATTGCGGTCATTGAACTGGGCAGGGTTTACAAAAATGCTGCAAATACAGAGATCCGTTTGGGAACGGCAGGCTTCAACAAGACTAATATGGCCTTCGTGCAAAGCGCCCATGGTTGGCACAAAGCCGGTCCTATCCCCCTTGTTTTTCTGACCTGTCAGCCATTTCCGAAGGTCTTCCGACTTTTTAAATAGAATCATTTTCAGCGTTTTAGCAATTCGGAACCATTACCACAAGCCTATTTAGGGAATTAACCGTACCTTTGCAAACTGAATTTCAGGTATTCTCCTGATCACCAATTCCCATACCTAATGGTAGCAAAGAAAAGAATTTTATTTATTGCCAATGAAATGTCTCCCTATCTGGAACTCACAGAATTTGCGGAAACAGTCAATAAGTTAGCGATAAAGTCCAATGATAACGGTTTTGAAGTTCGATGCATCATGCCAAGATTTGGTGTGATCAATGAAAGAAGGCACAGGCTGCACGAAGTAGTCAGACTTTCGGGTATTAATGTTTCCGTAGATAATGACGACTATCCCCTGCAGATTAAAGTCGCTTCTCTTCCCAATGCACGTTTACAGGTGTATTTCCTGGAGAATGAAGACCTTTTCAAGCGCAAATATATTTTTCATGATGAAAAGGAAAAATGGTTTGAAGATAATGGCCTGCGTACAGTATTCTTTTGCAAAGGGGCCCTTGAAACTGTCAAGAAATTCGGATGGCCGCCTGATATCATTCACTGCAGTGGCTGGATGACCGGATTAATTCCCTTCTACCTGAAAACAGTTTATAAAAAGGAACCAGTTTTTACACATAGCAAAGTGGTGTATACCATTGGCCAGAATACTTTCAAGGAAAAGCTGGGGAATCATTTTACCAAAACCGCCAATATACACGCAAGTATCAAGGAAAAGGACCTTGAACCTTTCAACGAGGCAAGTAACTCAGACTTGTTCCGTATTGGCGCAAGTTATGCAGATGCCATCACTTTTGGGGCGGAAAAAACAGATAAAAAACTCATAGAGGAATTCAGTAAAGTCAGGGGCAAAAAAGTGCTTCCTTATAATACGGAATCAGACCTGAGTGATTACCTGCAACTCTATACTGATCTGTCACAATAATAATTAGTTCCAGCGATTTATAAGTAATAATGCATCAACTATTATCTTTGCATCGCCATCCATTAATTACTTTTTGTAGTTAGTGGTTTTTTATTTTCATGATCCAAATCAACAAGTAAAAATGCCTTATTTATTCACTTCCGAAAGTGTTTCTGAAGGTCACCCTGATAAAGTTGCCGACCAGATTTCTGACGCACTGATCGATCATTTTCTTGCTTTTGATCCTCAATCCAAAGTAGCCTGCGAAACCCTTGTAACTACGGGACAGGTTGTGCTTGCCGGTGAAGTAAAATCCAGCGCTTATCTGGATGTACAGGAAATTGCACGCTCAGTGATCCGTAAAATCGGTTATACCAAGAGTGAATACATGTTTGAAGCAAATTCCTGCGGAATATTTTCGGCGATTCATGAACAGTCGGCTGATATAAACCAGGGTGTTGACCGGACAAAAAAAGAAGAACAGGGTGCCGGCGATCAGGGAATGATGTTTGGTTATGCCAGTCATGAAACCGAAGATTATATGCCACTTGCTCTCGATCTGGCACACAAACTCCTTATTGAGCTGGCTGCGTTGAGAAGAGAAGATAAAGAAATCAGGTATCTGCGTCCGGATGCCAAAAGCCAGGTTACGCTGGAATATGACGATAACAACAATCCGGTTAGGATAGATGCCATTGTGATTTCAACCCAGCACGACGATTTCGATACCGAAGCAAAAATGCAGGCTAAGATTAAAAAAGACATTCTTTCCATACTCATACCCCGCGTTCAGTCAAAATATAAAAAATACGGACATCTCTTTAACGATAAAATAAAGTATCATATTAACCCCACCGGTAAGTTTGTAATTGGGGGTCCGCATGGTGATACGGGTCTGACAGGGCGTAAAATTATCGTAGATACTTATGGAGGAAAGGGCGCGCATGGCGGAGGTGCTTTCAGCGGAAAGGATCCTTCCAAAGTGGATCGCAGCGCAGCATATGCAACAAGGCATATTGCGAAAAACCTGGTTGCTGCCGGCCTGGCAAAGGAAGTACTCGTACAGGTTTCCTATGCCATCGGGGTTGCACAACCAACTTCTATATACGTAAATACTTTCGGAACTGCCAACGTGAAACTTTCTGACGGTGACATCGGAAAAATCGTAGCGCAGATTTTTGATATGCGTCCTTACTTTATAGAAAAAAGATTGAAACTGAGAAACCCGATTTACAGTGAAACTGCAGCATACGGGCATATGGGTCGTAAACCACAAATTGTTGAGAAGACATTTGTTTCTCCCGACGGAAAAACCATTAAGAAAAAAGTTGAATTATTTACCTGGGAGAAACTGGACTACGTTAAAAAAGTTAAACAGGCTTTTAAGCTCAAGGCGTAAAGCATAAAGCTTAAGGGGTAAAGTAGTTTGTCAAGGGCAGAGATTTTTCTTATGCCCTTTTTTATTTTAAATGATTGATAAACGTCTCAGTTGATTAGTGAAATAAATTTTAAAAGCGTTAAGCGTTCGACGTTAAGCTTTATTAGTATTTTCGAACATGGACGAACATTTAAATCCCTGGCAAATCCTCAGCCAGCATACAGTATATGAGAATCCATGGATCCAGCTTACGGAATTTCTGGTGATCAATCCAAAAGGTGGGAATGGTATTTATGGGAAGGTTCATTATAAACATCTTGCTGTCGGGGTAATTCCCCTGGATGAAAATTTAAATACCTGGCTTGTTGGACAATATCGATTCCCGCTCGGTCAGTACAGCTGGGAAATTCCGGAAGGGGGAGGGAGGATGGAAGAAGATCCAATGGATGCTGCAAAAAGGGAACTCATGGAAGAAACAGGACTTGTTGCAAAAAGCTGGACAAAAATTCTGACCATGCACCTTTCCAATTCTGTCAGCGATGAGCTTTCGTTAATATACCTGGCGAGAGACCTGGAAGAACATATGGCAACACCGGAGGAAACCGAAGAACTGCTGATAAAAAAATTACCATTTGATGAGGTGGGCATGATGGTAGAAACAGGAAAGATAACCGATGCTATGTCGGTAGCTGCTATACAGCAAATTCAGCTCATGATTTTCCAGGGCAAAATAAAAAAATAAAACTTGAAATCCTCTGACCTCATTATCGGAAGGCAGCCACTTATAGAAGCTATGGAAGCGGGCAGGCCGATTGATAAAATATTATTTCAGCGAAATGTGAGTGGAGAATCCATTGGTGAAATTCGTAAGCTGGCCGAAAAGCGCGGCATTCCTATTCAACAGGTTCCGGTAGAAAAATTATTGTCATTTACTCGTGCGAATCATCAGGGAGTCATAGCCCTGGCTGCTCTTATTACTTATATGGATTTGCAGTCGGTAATTGACCAGGTAGTTTCGGCCGGCCAGACTCCTTTATTTATTCTTCTGGATGGAATTACGGATGTCCGTAATATCGGAGCCATCGCCCGGAGCGCCGTTTGTTGCGGGGCCCAGGCTATGATTATTCCCGATAAAGGGATTGCGGCTTTAAATGAAGAAGCATTTAAATCTTCCGCAGGTGCACTGGAGAAAATACATGTATGCAGGGTAAGCAGTTTGCTGAAAGCCGTTGACAGTCTGCATTTGAACGGAATACTCGTTTTTGCCAGTGCAATGCAAAGTGAAAAAAAAGTGTATGACTTGAATCTCGATTTACCCTGTTGCCTCATGATGGGAAGCGAAGACAAGGGTCTTCAGCCATATTTGAATAAGGCAGCAGATGAAAGATTTGCCATCCCCATGGCTGGAAATTTTGATTCTTTTAACGTTTC
>DATHNR010000118.1:0-2963 GCA_035485835.1 Puia sp. | reverse complement strand
GTTACCATTTATCACAATATCCCGGACCATGTTCAGTGTAACCAGATCTTTTCCAAGGTCCGGTTCTTGCACTATACTGAGAGCCTTCAACACTTTATCAACATTCATGCGCAATGTTTTGTTAAAAAGAATAAACTGGCTGCAAAATTAGTCTATGGCGGCATTAATTTGTTAGCGATTTACGATTTATAAACTTTATTTTTGGCGCAGTTTTGAAAAAATTTCTACTATACTTCCTGTTTCTAAGCCTGCCCTTTGCCCTGGAAGCCCAATTCGATAAATTGAAGGATTCAGTGGTACAGTTTTATGGCGTTGTTATGACGGCCGACAGTCTCGAGGGCATTCCTTCTGCCAGTATCGTTGTAAGGGGTCAGCATCGCGGTACGTTCACGAATGAACAGGGCGTTTTTTCCATTGTGGTAATGAAAGGAGATCAGATTGAATTCAGTAGTATTGGATATAAGCCCAAGTTGGTGGATATTCCCAAAAATCTTGAGGGCAACCAATGGAGTATTATACAATTACTGGTAACTGATTCTGGTTACCTGCCTGCGACTATTATCAGGCCCCGCCCCACGAGAGAACAATTTGAACGGGACTTTGTGAATACCAAAGTACCGGACGACGAAATAGAGATTGCCCGCCAGAATAACAGTGCAGTCAAGCGAAGGATCCTGGCACAGGGCCTGCCCTCCGATGCGCGCGAAGCAGCCAGTTATTATTTAAGACAAAATGCTACCAAGTATTCTTATTATGGTCAAAATCCGCCCCAGAATATCTTTAATCCACTCGCCTGGGCCGATTTTATACAAGCATGGAAGCGAGGCGATTTCAAGAATAATAACTGATCGCTCTTTTGGGCGACCAATATATGGATTACCCCCAAACGATCGAATATCTTTTTACCCGACTGCCTCTCTTCAGCAGGATCGGTGCCGCAGCTTATAAAGCAGATCTGTCAAATATTCAGGCGCTCAGCGAACAACTGGGCAATCCCGAAAAAAAATTCAAATCCATTCACATTGCTGGAACGAACGGCAAAGGTTCCACCAGTCATATGCTGGCAGCCATATTGCAAAAGGCGGGCTATAAAACAGGGCTTTATACTTCACCTCATCTCCATGATTTCAGGGAACGCATACGCATCAATGGTCACATGATTCCTGAAAATAATGTAATCGGGTTCACCGAATATATTCAGGATTCAATAGAACGGATTGAACCCTCCTTTTTTGAAATAACCGTAGCCATGGCTTTCGACTGGTTTGCTAAAGAGGAAATTGATATTGCAGTAATTGAAACGGGTTTGGGTGGAAGACTTGACAGCACAAATATCGTTATCCCTGAAGTTTCCGTGATAACCAACATCAGTTATGATCATATGGATCTTTTGGGAGAAACATTACAAAAAATAGCATTTGAAAAAGCAGGGATTATTAAACCAGGTATTCCAGTTGTAATCGGTGAAGAACAGACTGAAGTAAAAAATATTTTTCTGAGGGTAGCTGAAGAAAATGAATCACCCATCCATTTTGCCAGCCGTAAAAGATTTCCAGGAGAATGGAAAACTGAGGAACAATTATTGTACGTTCAATTGACTGAAGTTCACAATAACACGAAGAAAAACTTTCATCTTGATCTCCCCGGACTTTATCAATTAAAAAATATTGTTACAGTTGCTGAAGTTGTTTCAATTCTGAATCAGAAAGGATTCGATATTCCTGATATCGCAATGCAACAGGCACTAAAACAGGTGAAATCCCTGACAGGTTTACACGGACGTTGGGATATTTTGCATGAAAGGCCGCTTGTGGTAACTGATGTGGGGCATAATGAAGAAGGGATGAAAGCCATCGCTAAACAGATTGAAAATACTTCACATGAGGAATTGCACATCATTATAGGAATTGTAAAAGATAAGGCAGTAGAAAAAATCCTGGCTCATTTACCTGTAATGGGAAATTATTATTTTACACGTGCGCAGATTCCGCGGGCCCTCCCTGAAACGGAACTTGCCCGCATAGCAGAGTCAATAGGCTTGAAAGGAAGAAGTTTCCCCAATGTGAAACAGGCTTTGGAAGCTGCCGTATTAAATGCAAACACCAAGGACCTGATCCTGATTTGTGGCAGTGTTTTTCTTGCAGGAGAAGTAAATCTTAAAGAAATTTCATTTTAGTCAGTGCATAATACAAAGTAGTTACATGCATACTTTGGACAATCTTGTTTTCGGACAATAATTTTTTCACCTCATCTATTGTAAACAAATACAATTCAATTTCTTCGTTATGATCAAGTTGTTGTGCCTTTTCGTATCGTCCGCCGGTAGCGAGATACATATGCATCCAGTTATTATTAGTGGAAGGGTTCGAAGAAGTTTTACCCAAATATTCATAATGGGTGAAACGGTAACCCGTTTCTTCCAATAACTCACGTTCAATAGCCTTTTCAAGAGAAGTATCAGTATCATCAACACATCCTCCCGGAATTTCATAACATGTCACATCCAACGCGTAGCGATATTGGCGTTCCATAATTATTTTGCCTTCTTCCGTAATCGCGACAGCCGAAACCCAGGTTGGAAATTCATATACGTAATAGGGGCTGATAATTTTCCCCTCGGCAGTCTGACATACATCCTTTCTTACTGTTCCCCAGATATCTCTTGAAATATATTCAGAAGAAATTCTTTTCCAACGCAGATCTTTCATTATGATATATTATTGGCTTTCCTGTAAGAAAGGATATGGGCCACATGGTGTTTACCATGCCAGCTGTACATGCCCAATAAAAACCAGATGCTCACAGGTTCAGATTTACCCGGATAATTAAATTTCAGGTTCCATTGTTCCACACTCAGATCCTTGATTGCTGAATAGAGTCGCATGTGTAAAGCATGCAAAAGTGTGATTGAAATATTTACCGGCACTTTTTGTATGTCATTTAATTCAGCCCAGAGTTTTTCT
>DATHNR010000117.1:0-2929 GCA_035485835.1 Puia sp. | reverse complement strand
CTTTTATTTTAATTTTTCTTTCTTATTCCTGCCAGAAGGTAGTGACTCTTAAACTCAACACGATACCACCGCAGGTTGTGATACAGGGAGAAGTAACCGATTCCGGTGGTCCTTATTCCATCACGATAAACCAGACGGTCAATTTTTATGCGGACAATGTTTTTCCACCCGTCTCCGGAGCTATAGTAAAGATCAGCGATGATGAAGGATACACTGACAGCCTGATTGAGTTCTCGCCTGGAATTTATTCCACGCATGGATTACAGGGCAGGCCTGGGCATACTTATACTTTATCGGTGTTTTCCCAGAATACAAATTATACAGCAGTTTCTACGATGCCCATGCCGGTTAAATTGGACTCAGTCACCTTTGAACTCACCAGTGGATTCGGTTTACAGCAGATAAATGCAATCGTTAATTTCCAGGATCCTCCGGGTATTCCGAATTATTATCAGTTCCAGGAATTCATTAACGGAACGCTCTTAAATAAAAATATTTTCATTTTTGATGACCGTCTATCAGACGGCAAATATATCAGTGCAACACTACGGAATGATAGTTCATATTTGAAATCAGGTGATCAGCTTAAGGTAAATATGTTTTCGATTGACCAGAACGTATACAATTACTTTCTCCAGCTTCGTCAGTCATCCGGAACCGGTGCTTTTAATTCAACTGCTTCTCCTGCCAACCCGACCTCCAATATTTCCGGCGGAGCGCTCGGTTATTTCTCAGCTCATACTACCCAGTATCAAATAATTACGGTTTACTGACGGGGTGAATGACGTCAACGACTCATTCAAAGCTGCAAATTATTTGCTATTTAGTCTAACTGCTCAATTTGATCGTTTCCGGACCTCCCGGCATTTAAACAGCTGCATAGTTTTAGTAACTTTAAAAACATGAAACGAGGCTTTTTAATATTGGGCATTTTGTTGCCTGTGATTCTTTTTAGCCAGACTCCTCATATTGACAGCCTCAAAAGAATACTACCAGGTTTAAAAGATTCGGCCAGGATAGATTGTTTGAATGAACTTGGTCTTCAATACATAGAACGCTCTGTAAAAGATTCAGCAGAATATTATACTGATTTCGCTTACAGAATGTCTAATCAGATTCAATATTTTCATGGGCTGGCCGTTTCGCTTTTGCATCAGGGAATGAGTAAGATTCATTTTTATAATAATTTTCCCGGGGCTGAGAAACTGGAGGAGGAATCTCTCTTCGATTTCGAGAGAACATCAAATAAGGATGAATTAGCATCAACATATAGTCAGCTTTCTTTCGCTTGTTTTTCACAAAGCCGATACGATGAGGCATTAAAGTATGCTGAAGAATGCTATACCCTGGACAAGAAGAACCAGGATGAATCGGGCATGTCTGATATTTTAACGCTAATCAGCCAGATACATCTTAAAAGAGGAGAGTTCGACCTTGCTTTTGAATCCACCCAGGAAGCACTTCAACTAGCCTTACGTAATGGAGATAAACTTCAATTGCAAGGCTGTCATATAAGTTTGGGTTCAATATGCATGGCCATTGAAGACTATCCACAGGCATTGGATTATTACAGATCTTATTATCAGAATTATACCAGGGAGGATTCGATAGCGGAATCAAATGATGAGACGACTGTCTGGAGCAAAATGGAGTTTGCTGAAATATACAGTCATTTGAAAAAGTTCGATTCAGCCTTGTATTTGTATAATCTATTTGATACCGCCCATGCGCCGGAAAAAGATCTCCGGGTATTCCAGGGCAGCAAGGGCGAATATTTTATGCTGAAGGGAGAATATGACAAGGCGCTGCCATTGTTGCTTAAGGCACTGGCCCTTCACCGCCAATTCAATGATCGTAACGAGGTCGTAAGAATTGTTTTAGATGTTGGGGAAACATACAATGCATTGCACGATCAGAACCAGGCACTTTTATATGCCCGTGAGGGACTTAGTCTGGGATTACAAACGCGTGCCCGCCAACGTATGCGGGATGCCTATAAATTGTTGTATTCAATATATAATAGTCGCGGAATAACAGACAGCGCCTATTTATATTACCGTTCTTATATTCAGACAAAAGAATCATTGACAGATGATCAGACCAAAGGAAAATTGGCTGCAAATAGATACGATGAGAAAATTGCAGCACTGAATAGTGAGAAACTCATTAGCCAGCAAAGACTTAAGATACAGGATCAGCAATTGAGGAACGAAAGTCTCCTGCGTAAAATCCTGATTGCATTTATATTAGCGATATTGGTTGTAAGCATTCTTCTGATCAGGAATATATTTTTGAAACGGAGGAATGAAAAATTAAAAAATGAAAACATCCAAAGGAAACTTTTGCATGATACCTCTGAAATGGAAATGCAGGCGCTTCGTGCTCAAATGAATCCGCATTTTATTTTCAACTGCCTGAATTCGATAAACCGGTTCATCATGAAGAATGAATCGCAGGTCGCTTCTGATTATCTCACCCAATTCTCCAGGCTGATCCGTTTTGTACTGAACAATTCTAAAAAAGCCTGGATACCGCTTGAAGACGAAGTCGAAATGCTGAAGCTTTATCTCGACATGGAAATGCTTCGATTTAAAGACGCTTTTGATTATGAATTCTGTTACGATGAGGGTATTGATCTTATCGGGGTGTTTATTCCACCTCTTCTGCTTCAGCCTTTCGTTGAGAATGCCGTCTGGCATGGTTTGATGCATAAAAAGGAAAATGGTCAGGTAACTATTTCATTTAAGGTGGAACAGGATATTCTTCATTGTACCATTGTTGACAATGGTGTAGGCCGCTCGGCGGCGGCTTCAGCAGGGAGTAAATCTTCGCAATCCCATAAATCCATGGGCATTCAGATTACCAGGGAAAGACTGGCGCTGATCAATGGGAACCTGGAAGATGAAAAAGTTGCTTTTAAAATTGAAGA
>DATHNR010000116.1:0-2645 GCA_035485835.1 Puia sp. | reverse complement strand
GTCTATTACTATATCGCCTGTCCTGCCGGGAGCATTCAGGAAATCGCGATCGATGGCCAGTGTCAGTTTGTTATGATCAAGAAAATACGGAATGAATTGATAAGTTGAAGAAGGATTATTCTTTTGGTACATGACACCTTCATTAATGTGAAAAACGGTGCCTGCGCTCACACGGAAATCAGCAGCGGAGACTACACCATTTCCGGGGAGTCCATTTGAGAAACTTAAATTGCCATCATGCCCGTTTAAAAAAGAATCTCTGAACAGCAGTGTTTTATAGGAAGAAAATTTGTTGGTATGTACTATGAAATTGGTTTTAATCGACCCCCTCGACACTTTCATTTCTGCATCAATGCCGGGGAAGATATTTTTAATAGCGATACCATCATCTCCGGCTGTATAGTGCGTCCAGTCAGCATTGGCTAATAAGATTTCAGCTCCTCCATTTTTTCCATACAATTTCCAGGCGTTGAAATAAGTTCTGCCATCCCCGGTAATGATATAAGATGATTTTCTTTTGATATCGAAGCCAAGCGGATCTTCCTGGTTCGATGCTTCATAGAGTAATGGACCTTTTGGATAAATCCGGGTATCAATGGTAACCCACTGGCCATTTTTTTTGAAGTGCATGGGGCTGGACGACCGTTGAGAATAAACAATCGACGGATTGTCTTTATTTATGTAGAATTTGGTATCTACCGTTCTTTTTCCAAAAATTTCAACCGCCGCGCTGCCGGGACTGTATCTGTCAGCAAAATTTGCGTCAGGATGGTTCAGATAGGCCCTGTTTCTTATCATCCATATGGGTCCTCTGTTTATATATTTTCTGGTGAAGCTGGTAAAATTATTTTTTGGAACCTGTACCTGGCGGCGGCTGATAACCGGTATTTGAGGGCGGCCCTGCTGGGCGCGCAAAGGAGAACCATGTAAAATAGCAATAAATTCCACCCATAGAAATACAATGATGAAAGAGCCTTTCATTTTAAATAATAATTAGTCACTAAGAATTGGATTTCTGATTAAATTCAGAAAGAATTTGGAGAAGAAGGAATTGGATTTTTAAGCTGATGCGATGTCTCGCCGGGTAAATATAAGAAATTCAAATAAATGCTGCTGATTCAGCCCTTTGAAGCGGCTGCTGCAAATATCAGGCCTTGGGGGATTAGGGCCGCAGAAAACTGTCCAAAAAGAATGATAGAGTAACCTGTCATAACTCTTTCATATTATCATTGGGCTGGCGGTCAATTAATTTCGCGTAAGGATCAATGCCTACCCTGACAGGTTTGCCTTTTACGATAATTTGTAAACTGTGGTGGCCCGCAGTGAATTTGTATTTACTTAAATATAAAGGATTCGTCTGTGGTCTTCCCTCTTTGCTTTTTGAATCTGCTGCAAATATGCCAATGTCCATATAGTCGTTCATCGATTTTGCAACTACATCATTGCCTTTATCATCAATCCATACTTTACCAACATCTACTTTAATGGTCACTTTGTATTCATCTTTCTTCCCGGTAGGTTCAGACCTGGCCTCTATCACTTTATTGTCGTACAAAGTAATCTTCTGCCATGTGTCAGTTAAATAATATTGTAAGGAATCAGGCACATGCTTCTGAAGATATTCAAAGAGATTATTGGTACCGGCAAAGGGCGGATCTGTTTTAAATGCGTAAGCGTTTCTGAAATCTCTCAGCGCAACGTTCATGCTATCCTCACCGATCAGATCCCTAAGACCATATAAAACAAGTGCGGCTTTACCACTCCATTCAAACCATTCATTGGCTTTGACCAGGGGATGTTCTTTATGTTCCAGTCTTGGCCTGACAAATAAATATACCCAGACCTGATCCTGCAGGATAGACTTGATATTATTTTTCCCATATCTCTTTTCTGCCATTACCAGTGCATCATAGCTTGACAGTCCTTCGGGAATGACCAATGATCCCACAGTATTATTAGGGGCGACCTGGAAACGCCACCATTGCTGGGCAAGCATACGAGTTGCATCAGAATATAGGTAATCGTATTGGTCCGCTCTGGTAAAATCAGCATCCCAGGAATTGCGTTCTTTCAAAGTACCCATGGTTGTCATTGAGGTTTCCCAGGGCCCGTATATAGATGTTTCAACCAGGCTAATATTCTTAGAAGGATAGGATCCATATGCAGCACTATAATATGGCAATCCATCCTTAAATGCCTGCATGAACCTGTTAATATTGGCATTGTGCTCCGGATCAAAATAAATATTGATATTAACCTTATGATCAAGTTGCACACTGTCTTTTCTCACAACATATCGCGCTGAAATAAAACCAAAAGGATTGTACATGCCAGGCTGGCTTTTGACATAGTGAAAATAATTGCGCCCATCATTTTTCCATTCTTCCACAAGATCGCCCGGAGCGATGGCCGTCTGATCTCCGCTAGTACTTATTGTAATATCAAAGTTCATGAGATCTGCAGATTTTCCTGCTTTCAACGTACTCATACCCAGGGGATCATTTTGGGCAATTTCCTCATCTTCTTTTGGTGGCAGGCCATTCTTCTTTCGAACATAAGGACTGTAGATCTCGTCATCATCGTCATATCCAAGACCCGGTAAACCACTTCCAATAAAAGTTCCGTTTCTAAGAATATTTGCTGAG
>DATHNR010000115.1:0-4262 GCA_035485835.1 Puia sp. | reverse complement strand
ACGCATGAACTACGAAGAGTGTATCATTTATATGTGGAATCCAGATAAAACAAGAATGGTGCAAAAAGCTGCATACGGCCCCAAGGGAAATCCAAGAACCATCTCGGCTCAATCTTTCGATGTAAGTCCCGGGCAGGGTGTGGTTGGTCATGTGATTCTTACAAAGGAACCGCAGCTTGTTATTGATACGAGGAAAGATTCGCGCTACAGAGTGGATGATATGAACCGGCTCAGTGAGATTTGCGTGCCTATTATTCATGAAGACGATCTGATTGGTATCATTGATTCCGAACACCAGGAAGAAAATCATTTTAGGGAGAGGGATGTTCAGATACTTACTACCATTGCAACCCTGGTAGGTAATAAAATAATGCAGATTGAATCTGAGCAATCGCTGGAAATAAAACAAAAGGAAATTGCATTCATCAATCAGCAGCTGGCGGAAGCGCAACTATCCGCTTTGCAGACACAGATGAACCCTCATTTTATTTTTAATTCCCTGAACAGTATAAAGGGTATGATCCTTGAAAATGAGCAGCAAAAAGCTTCCAGGTACCTGAGTAAGTTTGCGCAGATGATCCGGATGACCCTTAATCAGTCAAAGGAAATCCTGACGACCATGTGTGAAAACCTTGAACACCTGGAAAACTATCTTGAGATGGAGAAACTTCGCTTTGACGATTCTTTTACTTACAGGATCATTGTTGGTGAGAGTATTGACCTGGAGGACACAGTTATTCCCACACTGATGATACAACCTTTGGCGGAAAATGCGATCTGGCACGGGTTAATGCAAAAGGAAGGTGAAAAGAAATTACTGATTTGCTTTTCGCAAATGAATGGAACCATATCCTGTACCATTGAAGACAATGGTATTGGAATCAATCGTTCTGAACAACTTAAATCCTTCGTTAAGCAGACACACCAATCCGTCGGATTGAGCAATATCAGAAATCGAATTAAAATACTGAATGAAAAATTTGATATCGGGTGTTGCCTGGACATAACTGATTTGAATGAATTGAATAAGGAAAAAACCGGCACCTGTGCTTTATTGCGCTTTAATGTAATTGATAATAAAATTGTTTTATGAAAGCAATCCTTGTAGACGACGAACCGGATGGCATAAGGACATTAAAAAAGCTGCTCGAATTGCATTGTCCTGATGTGGAAATAGCAGCCACTTGTTCCAGTGTGAATATCGCCAAACAAAAATTAGAAGAAATTCAGCCTGAGCTTATATTTCTTGATGTAAGGATGCCGGGCAAAAGCGGATTGGATATGTTGGCAGAAATCGCTGTGAAAAATTTTGAAGTCATTTTCGTTACAGCGCATAATGAATATATGTTGCAGGCACTGCAGTTCAGCGCTGTGGATTACCTGATGAAACCCGTAGATGAGGACCGCCTGGTTGCTGCTGTGGAACGGGTGAAAAAGAGACTTCATCAGGAAAGAAATTCAGGACAGACTGAAACATTACTGCATAATATCAGTAAAGCCGGATCTCCGCTGGAAATGAGACTTTGCCTGCCAACACTGAAAGGATTCACTATTGTAAAACTGGAGGATATCATCTATTGCGAAGCTCAGAGAAGTTATACGATTTTCCGGCTCAGCAATAATAAGTCCATAATGATTTCAAAACCATTATTTGACTATGACAGGTTATTAGCAGATACAATATTTCTGCGTATACATAAATCTTTTCTCATCAATCTTCTGCATGTGAAGGAATATGTTCGTGGAGAAGGCGGTACCGTGGTTATGAGCAATGCTATGGAAATTGAAGTCAGCCGTCGTAAGAAAGAGTTATTCCTGACTAAAGTAAAGGAATACTTTAAATACTAAGTTCAGAAAGTTCGGGTTCGATAAAATTATTGTTGATTGAAGAATTCTGGTACCGTATTTTTTGTGAAGACTTTTTTGAATGCTGGTCAGTAAATATTTGCATCCTTTCGTTACCCCAGGCTATTTGAAATGCTTCCCTGGAAGCAGCTTTATAAATATTATCCCCGCTTTTACCGAAACTCTCCCAGTTTTTTAATTTATGATTGTACTCAATATAAAATTCATGAGCCCAATGAAAAATCTCAGATAAACTTTTAACATAAGCAGAATAGCTTTTCTCATTTTGCAAATTATATATCTTTTTAACAAAATTGTCGGCAAGGCAGGTTGCAATCATATCAATCTGCTCTTTATTATTCAAGTGACCGGGACTTAAATTCATTGGATTTGTTCTTACTACTTTCCTGTATCCCATTTCATTAAACACATCTTTTATACCATCAGATATAGCCTCAGATAAAAGAGGCGACTTATTTTTATTTTTCCGAAAAAGGCCAGGATATGAAAATTCTAATTTCATGATTCATTAATCACTGCAATTAATTGAATAAAATCTATTTAAAATTCAGCGTCTTCCTTACGGTTATACCTGGATAATTAATGGAGGAATTGGTCCTTTGAATGGTCGCATAAAGTGAGATTCGATCTTGTGATTTAGTGTCCCGAATTGTGGAGCGCTAAGAATTTCTGTTTTACTTCAAATACCGTTTGGGAGATCATGTACACCGTAAACTTTAAGGTTCTAACCATTGGATGGTTTCCATCTAATTCAGTTTAATTATCGGAATATATTTGTTCTTGATAATTTTTTATTGCTCAGTTTATTTATAAATCGGCAATGGAAAAATAATTCGAATAGAACAACAGGTAATTGTGGAAATAATTCAGCTGATCGAAGGATGTAAAAGAAAGGAGGCTAAATGCCAGAAAATACTCTATGAAAGATTTTATGGATATGCATTAAAAATTGTATTTCGATATGTATTCCATTTTGATACGGCTGTGGATGTATTAAACGACGGATTTGTTAAACTATTCCAGCATTTTGAATGGTTTAATTATGAGAAGAAGGATTTTCCCGAGAGGCTTCTGATGTCGTGGATGAAAAAGATTATGATCAATACTTCCATAGATGAATTAAGGAAGAATAAAATGAATCAGGAAGTAGGTGGGATTCCTAAAGATCTTTGGGAGATTCCGGACAGGAGCCAGGGAGCTGATGAACTTCTTTTATATAAGGATCTGATCAGTTATGTGAAGAAACTTCCACCCATGTACCGGATTGTCTTTAATATGTACGTCATTGATGGTTGCAACCATTTTGAGATTGCAAATACCCTGGGTATTTCAATTGGCACGTCAAAGTCTAATTTATCCCGGGCGAGGGGTATTCTGAGGGAAATTCTAAATAACAAAAAGGAGGTGGGTTATGTAACATCTAAATAATATTATAAGTCTAAGTAGTCAATAACAATAATCAAATTAAATTTTACTTTATGAAAAGAATTCTAATTCTGGCCCTTGCCTTTATCCTGACAGGCAAAACTTTCGCCAGTTCCTCTATAATTTACGCAGGAAATCCTATAGTCAATGAGCTGAACTCCGCCCTGCCGGTCAGGTTTACAGATAAGAAAGATCTGAAATTGTTCATACGTAACCTGGCAGCGCTGGAAAGTCCTTCATTTAAGGGCAATTATATTCCGGATATCAAGGACGTCAATATCAGGGCCCTTAAGGATTTCCAGGTCAGATTTAATGATGTCACAAAGGTTAGATGGTTTTCTGATGATAACGGCCTCACTTCATATTTTAATAAGGATGGATTTAACAATCGTGCTTTTTATAATAAAAAAGGCCAATGGCAGTATTCTTTAGTTTATTATACTGAAGACAAGCTTCCAAGAGATATCAGAACAACTGTGAGATCCAAATATTTTGATTTTTCAATTTACATGGTGGAAGAAGTACAAACAACCTATGGTTCTGCATATGTTGTTTACCTGGAAGACAAAACTAAATTGAAGATATTGAAAGTGAGTCCTGAAGGAGAAATGGAAACTATGATCGACATGGTAAAAGATTTATAGAGACCGAATTCCTTATGAAAATTATTGCCCCCGAAAGGGGGCAATTTTTTTTGGGTATATTTATATGGATTCAGGCGACCCCGATAAATAAGCTATGAATAAAGTTGACCAAACCATTAAATGGAAGGCTTACTTCGGTCTTTTTTGGCTTATCGTTATAATGGGGATATTGTTTTTTTTGCCTGCCGGGACATTTAACTTCTGGCAAGCCTGGATTTATCTGATGATATTTGGTACATCTTCACTGCTGATCACATTATTTTTGATGAAGAATGATGTGGAATTATTGAAGCGAAGGATAAATGCCGGTGCTGCGGCTGAGAATGA
>DATHNR010000114.1:0-8157 GCA_035485835.1 Puia sp. | reverse complement strand
TCAACCTTATCTGCCACCAGACCAGTATTTGAGATTGCTTCCGGAATGTCATGGAAAAGGGCTGTCATTTCAGCCTGCGTCTTAAGATAAAACTGGTCGTTCGGGAACTTGAACCGGCGGTTTTTTGAACTTATTTCATCGTTAACAAAATCGTCAAAACCCGGCGTGGACAGTTTTTCGCCCGTATTGATACAGAGAAGGATGTCATGGGCATTATAATCATCCTGATCAGTATAATGGCTGTCATTTGTGGCAATAACGGGCACATTATATTTTTTCGAAAGTCTAAGCAGGAACTGGTTTATTTTCTCCTGTTCAGGAATCTGGTGGCGCTGGAGTTCGATAAAATAATCATCGCCAAACATATCCAGCCACCATTTGAATTCCTTTTCCGCCTTTTCCTCACCTTGATGAAGGATGGTTTGCGGAACGTAGGCGCCAATGCAGCACGTTGTCGCAATAATGCCTTCGTGGTATTGCTCAATAAGTGACTTGTCTATCCGGGGGTACTTGCTGTACATACCTTCGATATACCCAAGAGAAGTAAGACGGATCAGGTTCTGGTAGCCTGTCTTATTTTTTGCAAGCAACACCTGATGGAATCTTTCGTCTTTTTGTTCTTTTGTAAACGTCTTTTTATGCCTGTCTGCTACTATATAAAACTCGCAGCCAACAATGGGTTTTACTTTGAGACTTCCGTCGGGATTTTTGTGTTTGTAAGCCTCGGCAACAAAACTGAATGCGCCAAACATGTTCCCATGGTCTGTAATGGCCAGGGCAGGCATCTGATCTTTAACAGCTTTATCATAGAGGCTCTGAATGGATGCAGCTCCATCCAGAAGAGAATATTGTGTATGAACATGAAGATGTGAAAAAACGGGCATCGGTGTTTGGTTGGACATGCAATTAACAAAGAAAAAAAGCGGTGTTGCTTTTTGAGGTAAAATATCTGTTCACAATGAACACACATCTAAGAAAAGGCAGAAGCCAAAGCTCGAAGCTTAAAACCTGGGCTTTTCATCCCGGATGACTGATCTAAACGTTAAGAATTTTAAAATCTTTAAAAGTTAAAATATCCTGGTTTTAGGCTTTGAGCTTTAAGCTTTTGGCTTAAGTTTGTATCTTCACCGTATCCAGTATCAACAAGAAAATGAAAAATCGGTTCATTTTACTGCTTATTCCAACTTGCCTGACTGCTTGCAATGCATTCAGGCCTGTCACTCATAATAAGGACAATTTGTCCTCCAGCTCAAACGAATTTCAGTCCGGGAAAAATGCAAATCCCGTTTTCATCCAGAATATCTCTACGGGCACTTCTGATTCGAGGCCAGTCACAGGTGAAACAAATAGTTCAGCTGGAACTTCGGTAAAAGCCGCGCCATCCCAGATTTACCGCTCGAGTTCTTTAAAAACAGGTATTTCCTCCGATGACAATGATGGAATCAACCCCCTGCAAATCAAATTCGCTATCCTTACCAATATTCCTGTTGAAGACCTGACCAATCTACGCCTGCTGGTATTTATGGACCAGTGGTATGGCGTCCCTTACCACTATGGCGGAAGCAATAAGGATGGAATTGATTGTTCAGCCTTCGCGTCGCTCCTGCTTTCCAGTGTGTATGACGTTAACCAGCTTCCCCGAATCAGCTCCGACCAATACCATACCACCAAGCGGGTTCCCAAAAAGGATTTAAGGGAGGGTGACCTCGTGTTTTTCCATACCTTAGGTAAGGGTCACCGTGTTACCCATGTCGGTGTTTACCTTTATAATAATCATTTTATTCACGCTTCCATTGCCGGGGTCCAGATCAGTAACCTGGGTGAAGGCTATTATTTACGCCATTATGTTGGTGCCGGCCGGGTAGTTGAAAGTGACAGGACTTACTAAAATCCTGTCATTTAGCCATTTCCTCTGTAATTCATTGTAAATTAAGGGTAGCGCAACTGCCAAGTCTTCCCATTTGAGCATTTTTAAGTGGATTGGTACAAAATTTAGTGTTACTTTGCTGCCCCTTCCAAAGGGCGCTATAAAACTTTCATAAAAATTAAATTGATACAGTCATGGCTAAAAAGTTAGCAATCTCACCAATTGCAGGTACCAAAAACAGAGTTTTTGTAAAACCCGCACCAGCAGAAGAAAAGACTTCCGGAGGAATTATTATTCCGGACACAGCGAAGGAAAAACCTCAGCGCGGCGAAGTGGTTGCGATCAGTGAAATAGATGAAGACGGCAAAAAGCCGGTAGTCAAGGTTGGCGACGTTGTGTTATACGGTAAATATTCCGGTACTGAAATCAGTTTTGAAGGACAGGATTTTCTCAGTATGAGAGAGTCGGATATCATAGCAAAATTTTAAACAAATATGGAAGTGTGGTAGTATGGTAGCAAAAAGCGACACTCCATGATTACATAATCGTAAGACATTTCCAATTTTTCAAATCTTCAAATTTTCAAATTAAATATTATGGCTAAACAACTTTTCTTCGACATCGAAGCAAGAAATAAGATGAAAAAGGGCGTGGACATTCTGGCCAACGCCGTTAAAGTTACGCTCGGACCGAAAGGCCGTAACGTAGTACTTGAAAAGAAATTTGGTGCACCGTCCATTACTAAAGATGGTGTAACGGTTGCTAAAGAAATTGAACTGGAAGACCTGATTGAAAATATGGGTGCCCAGATGGTAAAAGAAGTGGCTTCAAAAACAGCTGATATTGCAGGAGACGGTACAACAACTGCTACTGTTCTTGCACAAAGTATTATCAGCGAAGGTTTGAAAAATGTTGCAGCAGGTGCCAATCCGATGGACCTGAAACGTGGTATTGACAAAGCAGTAGTAGCGGTTGTCAACAGCCTGAAAGCCCAGTCACAAACGATTGGCAACGACAGTAAAAAAATCCAGCAGGTTGCTTCTATTTCTTCGAACAACGATGAAACAATTGGTAAACTGATTGCAGAAGCATTCGCTAAAGTTGGTAAGGAAGGCGTAATTACTGTGGAAGAAGCAAAGGGTACCGATACAACAGTTGATGTTGTGGAAGGTATGCAGTTTGACCGCGGTTATATCTCTCCGTATTTTGTAACCAACAGTGAAAAAATGGAAGCTGAGCTTCAGAATCCATACATTCTTATCTACGATAAGAAGATCTCTGCAATGAAAGACATTCTTCATATTCTTGAAAAGGTAGCCCAGGGTGGTCGTCCGCTACTAATCATCGCAGAAGACCTGGAAGGCGAAGCACTGGCAACGCTGGTTGTAAATAAATTACGTGGTACACTGAAAGTAGCTGCAGTAAAAGCGCCTGGTTTTGGCGACCGCAGAAAAGAAATGCTGCAGGATATTGCGATCCTTACAAAGGGACTTGTAATCAGCGAAGAACAGGGTTATAAACTCGAAAATGCTGACCTCAGCTATCTTGGAACTGCAGCTTCTGTTACCATTGATAAAGACAATACAACAGTAGTTGGCGGAAAAGGAAAGAAAGAGGATATCACTGCCCGTGTAAATCAAATCAAGGCGCAGATCGAAACAACTACTTCTGATTACGATAAAGAAAAATTACAGGAACGCCTGGCTAAACTGAGTGGTGGAGTAGCAGTATTATATATTGGTGCTGCAACTGAAATGGAAATGAAGGAGAAGAAGGATCGTGTTGACGACGCCCTGCATGCAACAAGAGCTGCTGTGGAAGAAGGAATTGTTCCCGGAGGTGGTGTTGCGTATATCCGTGCTATTGAAGGTCTGGATAAATTGAAAGGTGCTGCCAATGAAGACGAAACAACCGGTATCCTGATCGTTAAACGGGCTATCGAAGAACCACTTCGCCAGATCGTTCATAATTGTGGTATCGAAGGAAGTATCGTTGTGCAGAAAGTAAAAGAAGGCAAGGCCGATTATGGTTTTAACGCACGTACTGAAGTATATGAAAATCTCTTCAAAGCGGGTGTAATCGATCCAACCAAGGTAACGCGTATTGCTCTTGAAAATGCCGCTTCCATTGCGGGTATGCTGCTGACTACTGAATGTGTAGTAGCTGACAAACCGAAGAAGGAAGAAGCACATGCACACCCAGGTGGCGGAGCTCCTGGAATGGGCGGAATGGATTATTAAGTTTAGAGCCTGAAGCTTTTTAGATATAAGAGGTTGTCTGAGTGGACAACCTCTTTTTTTGTGTAAGAATTTAAAGCACAAAACCCTTCTCCAATATTCAATGTCAGCTTGTTTTGGGATACACAAGGCTTGTTTCTCACGTAAAGCCAACTTAAGTGATTTAAAATCAGAGGGATAAATGGGTAAGGGTCGTTTGATTCTTCGCTAATCTTTGGCTCATCCTTCATTCATCCATGGGAAACAGTCCTTTTGAGCGAAGGATGGACGAAGGATCAAAGAAAGATTGAAGAGATAGAGTTAATGTGATGAATGTAAAAATCTATAAAATCCGGGAAATTGGGAACTGAATTATTAATGACAATTTGAAAATATGAAGCAGGTTCCGCTTTTGAATCAGGCTTTAACCTTTATGCCTGCAAGGGTTTTAGGTTTTGTACTCAGGTCCGCAATGGTTTTCTTTTCAAGTAATTTCAGATTGGCATCCCTGACCTGAATAAGTACATCACGAAGGCCACAATGCTTTTCATCGCAGTTTGTACATTTTTCATAAAAGTACAAACTTACGCAGGGGAGCAGGGAAATTGGTCCGTCTATCAGGCGCATGACGGTTGCCAGCGTAACCTGGCTGGGATCTTTGCCAAAAAAATAACCGCCACCCTTTCCTTTTTTACTTTCCAGGATATTCGCCTTTTTTAATTCAAGCAAAATATTTTCAAGGAATTTGAGAGGAATTTTTTTCTTTTTTGAGATCTCGGCAATAAGAACGGGTCCTTCATTCTCCTTTTCAGAAAGATACATCAGGGCCTGAAATGCATATTGGGACTTTTTAGAAAGCATAGATAGATTCTGTTACAATATAATAACATTTCTCGAGCAAAAGAGTTGATATCTATAGGTTATGGGTAATGAACTGTTCTCATAACTTATAACACATGACTCACAGACCAAGAACCTCTTTCATTGAAAAAATCCCTTTTTTATTTTGAATAAATTCGGCTGCAAGCACTGCTCCTCCTGCAAAACCTTCCCTGTTATGGGCGGTATGTATGATTTCTATATCATCGATGGATGAATGATATTTTACAAGATGGGTTCCGGCAGCAGGATCCTTACGTTCACTAAGAATAGGTATCAAACCGGTCTCTTCGGATTGTTCGTTAATCCAGGCTTTTAGTGATGGAATATTTGCTAAAATCTGATCCGCCAGTGTTATCGCCGTTCCGCTGGGTGCATCTTTTTTTTGCGTATGATGTATTTCTCGCATTTCAACCGCATATTCTGGAAATGGAGCCATAAGACTGGCAAGTTTTTTATTAAGTTCAAAAAAAATATTCACCCCGATACTGAAGTTGCTGGCATATAAAAATGCCAGTGCTTTTTTTTCAAAAGCCTGTTTAACTTCTTCGTATTTTTCAAGCCATCCGGTTGAGCCGCAAACTACACGAATCCCGGCATCTGCGCACTGTAAAAGGTTTGATGCAGCGCTCGATGGACCCGTGAATTCAATCGCAAGATCCGCTTTGGATAAATTTTCTTTGGTCAAATCAAAACTATTATCCAAATCAATTTTCAAAACAATCTCATGACCCCGGGAAATCGCAATACGTTCAATAGCCTTACCCATTTTTCCATATCCAATCAGTGCAATTCTCATAACGGTAAAGATATAAATTCATCATTAACTATCTGGGACATTATTCAATTATTGCCACCAACCGCTAACTATTATCGGTTCAATGAGAAGTCAGTTCACGAAATCTGGGCTTGTGAAAATTAAATGCGATCGTAATACCGGCGCTTGGTGTTGGGCCAGGCATAATCATCGGCTTTATTTGAAAACTCAGATCGCTGTTCACATTAAAATCTTTCAAATGTGCATCAACAGTAGCATCCACAATATTCAATGCATAGAATAACAAAAAAAATAAAACAGAGTAATCCTCATTTTTCCGAAAGCTGTCCCGGTTTGTTATGATACCGTTCTGATCATTGGTCGTCACGAATGGTAATAATTCCGGTGCAACTTTCTTGAGGCTGTCGTCACCGACACTTCCATTGTCGGCCAGATTTATACATACAGTCAACGCATACTGGCATTTAACATACCAGCTCTTATTGAAGAAGAATGCATATGCCGGGATACCCAACGCAGTATACACGATCGGAACTTTCCAGTATTTTTTATTGTATACCTGGCCGGCCCCTGGCAGGATAGCAGAATAAAGAGTGGCCCTTCTTGGATTATCATGGAGCCTTTTATCAATCGAATCTCTTTCGGCCTGGGACATTTTCTTTCCGGAATACTGATTGTCTTTTTTTTCAAGAATGGAATCCGTTTGCGGATTTACAATCAGAGTATCCGTATGCTGTGCATGGATCCTGGAACTGAGAAAAAGACCTGTAAAAAAGAAAATAAAAAATGCCTGCCTCATACTGAACACTTAATTGATCTGTACGCCGAGCTGGTCCAGAATTTTATTCAGTTCCTGCACAGAATAATATTCAATGCTGATGCTTCCTGATCCCTTTTCATTGTGATTCAGTTTGACCCTCGTGCTGAAATGAGTCGCTAAAGTATCTTCTATTTTTCTGTAGGTTTCCGATAGTCCGGCTTTTACAGATACTTTAACAGCATGTGGAGTTTTATATAATTTGCGAACGAGTTCTTCAGTTTGCCTCACGGATAACGACCGGTTTTTTATTTCATTGAAAAGAAAAAGTTGTTTGTCAACTGTATCCACATTTATCAGTGCACGCGCATGACCCATCGAAATCTGGTTGTTCCTTAATGCTACCTGGATGTCCGGAGGAAGTTTTAAGAGTCGAACATAATTTGCAACTGTACTTCTTTCCTTACCCATGCGTTCAGCAACCTGTTCTTGTGTATAATTCAATTCATCCATCATCCGTTTATAACTCAGCGCAACTTCCATTGCATTCAGATCTTCCCTTTGTAGATTTTCCAGCAGTGCAAGTTCAAGCAACTGCTGATCGTTGGCCTGTCGTATATAAACAGGTATATCTTTTATACCTGCAATGCGTCCTGCCCGAAACCTGCGTTCCCCGGAAATGATGCGATATTTTCCTGAAGGAAGTTTCGCTACTGTGATTGGTTGAATGATATCGTGCATCCGGATAGAAGATGCCAGTTCCTGCAGAGAGGTATCGTCAAAATCTTTTCTGGGCTGTTTGGGATTGGTTTCAAACAGGTCGAGTGGAATACGAAGAATTCCTGTTATATTTTCTGCAATCGCCGGCCTGAGATTGCCTGCGGCGGTTTTTAAATCTGCATCAATATTCTGTAGAAGTGAACGGATTCCTTTTCCGAGTGCTTCTTTATCTTTTTTATTCGGAGTTGTCATGCTGGTAATTTCATTTTCAATGGGGCTATTCCAGGATTCGTTCTTCCTGGCTCATTTTAGTCATATTGTTTTTTTGCAATACTTCCTTGGCGAGGTTTAGATAATTCATAGCACCTTTGCTATAAGCATCATACAAGATTACCGGTTTACCTACACTGGGGGCCTCACTGATTTTTGAGTTCCGGTGAATTATGGTATTAAAAACAATCTCATCAAAATGTTTTCGCACTTCACTTACCACCTGGTTGCAAAGACGCAAACGACCATCATACATCGTCATCAGTATTCCTTCGATTTCCAATTCAGGATTTAGCCGGCTTTGAACAATCTTAATTGTATTCAGAAGTTTACCCAATCCTTCCAGTGCAAAGAATTCAGTCTGTACCGGCACGATGACTGAATCGGAAGCAGTCAGCGCATTGACGGTAATCAATCCTAATGAAGGCGAACAGTCGATAATGATAAAGTCATAGCTCTTCCGGAGTGGCTCCAGTATATTCTTCAAAACTGTTTCCCGGTCAGGGTAATTTATCATTTCTATTTCGGCTCCGACCAGGTCTATATGAGATGGTATCAGGTCAAGATTAGGTACTTCAGTTTTCAGTACCACATCCCGGGCAGTCACTTGGTTAACCATACAATCGTACAGGCTTTGAGTTATATTATGCAGGTCAAAACCGACGCCGGT
>DATHNR010000113.1:0-18866 GCA_035485835.1 Puia sp. | reverse complement strand
AAAGTTTTGCAAAATTCCAGGACTGGTATTTAAAGAAAAATTATGCATATCCTCATAATCTTTGATCAGTATTTGCAATAAACGCAGTTCGTCATTATCACTGGAGCCGGGAAGCGAATTGGATATTTCTGATGCACGCCTGAGGGCTTTTTCATATTGTGACTTTGATATAATGGCATTCCATTTCATGATTTCAGATTTAAAATGCAAAATGAGTCCCCTGTATTTTATGGAAAGACATTCAATTAGACGATTTGTTGCATCTAAAGGTTACAATAGTTGCTGATTATTGATTTTCAATGAATTGCACATCATTTTGAACCTTCAGACCACTGTTCTGCACTGAATGCCGGATACACTCAGGCTCCGGTCAGACCCCGCTCATAATTAGATTGTATATTGTATTTCGATATAAATTTTTATCCATGTCCAGTGCAAAATTATTTGCCAACCACCTCAAACATATTTTCTTCAGTGTTTTTACCAATAAAAAGACACTTGAAGCTTACAGTGAAAAATATAACCTGAAATTCAGGTTCCACATAAAAGATGGTCTTGGGAAAGATATCTATTATAAGAAAGGCGTATATGCCGAAGATCACATTACTAGTTTTTTATTGGAAAAGATCGGAATAAAGGATGATGACCTTATTATTGATATTGGAGGAAATATCGGATGGTATTCCCTTGTTTTATCATATAAAAATAAACCACTTGTGCTGGCATTCGAACCGGACATTTTTAATTTCTCACTCTTAAAAAAAAATGTGGCCTTGAATAAAAAAGATAATATCCGGATCTTTAATGTAGCACTCAGCGATACACCTGGTAAAATGACCCTTTATCTGTATAAGAAACATAATCTCGGCAGGCATTCATTTATTCGCCAGCGAAATTCCATTGGAACAGCAGAAGTTGAAACAATACAACTTGACAATTTTTTAAAGGACCAGGAACTAACAGACAAAAGAATTAAACTTATAAAGATTGATATTGAAGGGTATGAATTTGCAGCGATGTCAGGCGCACATCAATCACTTGCCAGGACAGATTATCTTATGACTGAATTTTCACCGGGCATGATGAAGGAAATCCAACAAGATCCGATGGAATATATTAACTATATTAAAAGTTTTGGTTTTACTCCGATGGTAATAAGTGAAGAAGGACTATCGGAACCTGATTTTGATTCAATTATCAGCAAGAATATCCAGGTGAATTTATTTTGCAGGAAGATGTAATGTTATTAATTCTTTACTTTTAACCTGGGTATCCTTGGAAGTAAATGGTCAAAGTATTGCGGATACTTCGTATTCAGTCTTTTACCAAAAAGGCGCTTCAGCATTCGGATTTTCCTATTTACTAAGTGGCGGTATGAGGTATCGGCTTAATACTTTAAATTATGATACATAACCTTCCTGTATCTATATCAGAAAGACTTAAAACCCAGCATTTGTCTTTGGCCTCGGGCATTCTTCATCTGGATGCTATTAAATTAATTAATAAGCCAAAACCGGACAAATGGAGTATTCGGGATAATATGGCACATTTAGCCAGGTATCAGAAAATATTCAATGAACGGATTGATAAAATATTGAGTTCAGATACACCTGTATTTGAACCATATAAAGCCGAAAATGATATTCAATTTGAAAAATGGTTGCAGAAAACTCCGGAATCTCTACTAATAGAAATAAATTCTGAGAGAGTAGGATTAATTCAGAAACTGGAAGATTTAACCGAAGCCGATTTACAAAAAAGAGGAATTCATTCGAGTTTCGGAATATTGAATATTCTGGACTGGACGGAATTTTTTCTATTACATGAAGCTCACCACCTTTTTACAATATTTAAACTGGCTCATTCTTGACACATCGAAGTTTGAATCAGTTATAATCACTTTAACAATCTCTTTATTAAACTGGTGTAAGCTCTTTGAGTCTTAATAAGGACAGCAATAATCGCTGTCAGACTTAAAAACAAGTATATGAAACGCATTATTTTTTCAAGCCTGTTAGTAGCCGGATTACTGATTTCCCTGAGTGGGTTTTCAGAACCCAATTATGGCCATCGCGGTGTATTCGGATTTCACGCCAGGGTTGGCTATATAGCGCCCCGTCCTTATTTCATACCTGTACCTCGCCCTGTAATATATGCTCCGGTTGTTCCTTATTATCCTGGATATCATAGTGCATACTATGGTCGCCCTTACGTCCGCAGACATTATTGCCGGAGATGGTAAATTGAACAAGAAATAAGAATAATTAAATTAGGTTCACCGAAAATGGTGGGCCTTTTTTATTGGGGATTTGACGCTATCAGAAACCTCTTCCGGTTATTAGGATAAATTTTGACTAAAGGGCTGCATGTTTTATTTAAACGGTTTAAAAATTGTCTAAACATGGAGTTTATTTTAAGTACTTTTAATGATCTCCAAATCATCAAATATGAAATATTTTTTCTTCCTGATATTATTAACTGCAATACTTTCCTCATGTAATACTTCAACCAACCCGGAGAAAGAAACAGCGCAGGTAGTTCCTCTTAAGGATACGCTCACTTACGAATATAAAGCAACCTATTCTTCTGATATATCGGTTCCGGGTAACCCGGTGAATGCACAAAAAGTACTTCAGGTATGGAAAATGTTTGAGACAGCGAATATCCAGGCAATGAAACCCTATTTTGCCGACTCAGTGAAATATGACGATGCCCAGGGCATGCATTTCTTTGGTCCAACGGATAAGTTGTTGTCTTACGCTAAATCAGATATCGACGGTCTGGATTCCATGCGTTTTGATATTGTGGCATGGCAGAGTTCACATGTGAATGATAAAAATGAAGACTGGGTAAATATCTGGTCAAGGGAAAGAAGATATGGGAAAAATGGCGGCAAGGCTGATACCGTTCTTATGCAGGAAAACTGGAAGGTTAAAGATGGAAAAGTAATTTTATTCAATCAGTATATCGCAAAACCATAAGGACTCCCGAAATTATTCATTAATTCTGACCCAGGCCACGAAATCAGTAGATGGAATCTTATCCCGACCCAATGCGCGCAGCATGGTTACCAGCTGCCCGTTATGATAAGTGTTATGATTGAAAATATGGGTCAGAAGCAAATCGTAAGGCTCATGAAAGGATTGACCAGCCATATTGGTATAATGAATTTTTTGAGTTAATTGAAAATCTTCTTTCGAAGCAAACCAGTCCGCCCATAATTGGTCCACCGCCTCCAGGGCTTCTGAAAGTTTTTCCATCGATTCACCAAATGGATCTCCTGTTATTTTTATGGGAGCCAGATTTAAACGTCCCAGCCATAGACTTTCCGCACTCCAAATATGAAAGACGGTTTTATAAAGGCTGTCAAAACTGCTGGGAATTATTGCATGCTGTTGTTCTGTTGTAAGCGAATTGATCAGGTCAAGGAGTCTTTTATGTGCCCATTGATTATACTGGGCATATTTGAAAAGTAATTCGCTTGTCAGCATAAATAAATATTTAGTGATTTTGTTTTAAATATTGTTTTAGCGGTACTTAATCAACCTGTTGTTTTAACGTATCGTAAACTTACGATAAAATCGAGTGAACCTGCGCTACCGGGAATGTCTAAACGCTATTACTTTTGATATATCCAATCCGAATGAAATAACCGATCCAATCCGAAAGAAACCTGAAAATCCAATCCTGAAAGAAAAACATTTAAGATCCTATTTTTGAAAAGCCGCCGATTAATTCAGGCGGTTTTTTCTTTTTCTTCCCTCGCTTAACAAATCTTTTCCATTCAGTTAACTAAACGTTTATATGTAAAGGAATGATAACATTTTTTTACAGGTTAAACTTTGTAAGTCTTCATATGTAAGGGTAGATTTGAAACCCACATAAAAAATAGCTATGCAGATCGTATTCGAATATATCCGGAACTGGTTTATCAGGAAGCAAATTACAGAAGATGAAAATTATTTCCTCATAAACTGATGGACCTGAAACTTCAAAAACAGGTTCTGGTGATTTTATTATATTCATTCCAGTGAAGCCGCCTTTAGAAATATCGCTTCTGCCCTGGCTACATTTAAGATTAGATTTGAGGGCAGGTCAAATCGCTTTTGTATGTAATCAAATTTATTATAACTAAGCCAGACTTTTTTTTCATCATCTTCCCAAACCAGCACTTTAAGTGGTAGGTCCAGACCACTAAGGGGATTTGCATTCATCAATGGAATACCCGCAGCCGGGTTACCAAAAATCAATAGTTGTAAAGGCCTTAAATGGAGTCCCGTTCTCGCAGCTTCTGACTGCTGATCGATATGACTGTAAATCGTAATGCCCTCTTTCTGAAGAATATTTTTTATTCTGGTAATTGTAATTTCCATGCCGGACTGGCTTGGAATACTTATAATGTCTGGATTTGAATACACTGGTTAATTTTATCCG
This sequence comes from Puia sp., assembly GCA_035485835.1. Taxonomy (GTDB): domain Bacteria; phylum Bacteroidota; class Bacteroidia; order Chitinophagales; family Chitinophagaceae; genus Puia. The sequence goes on along the minus strand of DATHNR010000113.1, from coordinate 14,432 downwards.
TAGTTATCAAAAAATAATACCTTTCGCAAAGATAAATCCATGATATGGAAATTCACAGGCATGATTCCAGCAAAACTTTAAGCACGGAAGCAGCTTCACTGATCCTGAAGAAAATAAATCAAAAAAATGATGCAGTCCTTTGCGCTGCAACGGGAAATAGTCCTTCAGAGACCTATGCATTATTAAAGCAAAGTTTTGATCAGCAACCAGGATTTTTTTCCAACCTCAGGATTATCAAACTCGATGAATGGGGTGGGATACCCATGGACGATCCGGGTACATGTGAAAGTTATTTGCAGCATCATTTAGTCGGACCTTTGAAAATAGGAGGGGACCGGTATATTTCCTTCAACAGCAACCCGGATAGTACAGTTGAAGAATGTCGTAGAATTCAGGAAAAATTAAATGAAACCGGGCCTATTGACATTTGCATTCTGGGTTTGGGAATGAACGGACATCTGGCTTTAAATGAACCTGGTGAATTTCTTGAAGCCCATGTGCACGTTGCAAAACTTTCTGAAAGTTCTCTTACACATTCCATGATTGGTGACATGAAAATGAAACCATCCTATGGTTTAACACTGGGAATGGCGGATATTCTTCAATCAGCATTCGTAATACTCATTATCAGCGGCAGCAGGAAAAAAAAGGTAACAGCTGATTTTTTAAACGGGAATATTTCCACGAAATTACCGGCTTCATTTCTTTGGCTCCATCACAACGCGGTTTGCCTGATTGACAAGGAAGCATATCTTTAGGATATGGTCAGAGGACTCAGTGATTTTAAGACTGTTTTTTTCATTGGAATCGCGGGAACAGGTATGAGCGCCATTGCCCAGTGGCTTGTCGAAACCGGTAAACAGGTATCGGGTTCCGACAGGTATTTCTTACCCGGTGTTTTTAATGATACACGTGATAAACTGGAAACACTGGGCATTCGATGCTTTCTTCAAAATGGTGAAGGAATCAGTTCCGTAACTGACCTGGTTGTGGTTTCGACTGCAGTGGAAGATACTGTTCCGGAAGTTCAAAAAGCAATGCGTCTGAAAATACAAATCATTAAACGTTCCGAGTTACTGTCGCTTATCGCGGCAAGCAAGAAGACGATTGCAATAGGCGGTACCAGTGGTAAAAGCACTACCTGCGCCATGCTGTTCGATATCCTGCAACATGCAAATAAAAATCCGGGCATTATCAGTGGAGCGGGACTGGTAAGCATTATGAAAGAAGGTCGCATTGGTAATGCGAAAGCCGGACAGGGGGAATTGCTTGTTATCGAAGCCGATGAAAGCGACGGATCTATCATTCAGTATAAACCTGAAGTAGGTGTGGTGCTGAATATTGATAAGGATCATAAGGAAATGGATACACTGATGGAAATATTCAGTGAATTCAGAAATAATACCATTAAACTCTTCTTGGTAAATCAGGCCCAGGCAGGAGCCAGACAACTATCTCTTAATAAAGCACATGATTTTTCTGCGGATCCTGATTATCCGGCAGGCTACCAGGCAAATGGATTTAATCAACAGGGACTAGCAATTTCCTTTCGGATTAACGGTGAAGATTTCACGTTGAATTTGGTAGGCAGACATAATATGGAAAATGCCCTAGCTGCATCAGCTGTTGCCAACCAGCTTGGGGTAGAATTGATTACCTGCGCCGAAGCATTGAAATCCTATGAAGGTATCTACCGTCGGCACCAGGTGCTGGGAAAAAAGCACGGCGTCTGGCTGATAGATGATTACGCTCATAACCCGGTGAAATGCGCTGTATCCATAGAAGCCTGCCAGCAAATCGCCCCACGGGTAATTGCATGGTTCCAACCACACGGCTACGGCCCAACGAGGTTTTTACGTCACGATTTCGTAACAGAGATCGGACGTGTTCTAAGATCTGATGATGAAATATGGATGAGTGAGATTTTCTATGCAGGCGGAACTACAACTAAAGACATTTCAGCCAGTGATCTGATCAATGACCTGAAAGAAAAAGGTAAACGGGCTTTTTTTGTTGAAAACCGTGATTTATTTCTTGAAATTGTTCGACCCCATCTAACTGCAGATTGTGTATTGCTTCTCATGGGAGCCCGCGATCCTTCGCTTGAAAATTTCGCGAAACAGGTTTGGGAACAATTGTAGTTAAAAGTAAACCAGCTATCTCCTTTTAAGTTGAATATCATATCGTTAGGAGCATAGTTAATTTACTAGTAAAACACCCTATGACTTTCAGTTTCCGGGTATTATCTTTAATTATCAAGATACAGCTTCCGTATAAACTGAAAAACCCAAACGCTCGTACCCCGGAAAGATCGCTGTATAATTCTCTCCAATTTTCCTGTGATTAATATTTTCCATAAATAATCCAAACCCTCAGGGTCGGCATTGTTTTACTCATAAATTAAAACGATGTTGAACACTCAGTTTTCAAAGGCATTCTATTTTTGTAATTCATTTTTACTTTTCGCATTCCCTTTTACTGCCAACCCTGCATATAACCTCTCAACTTCCAGGCTGAAAGAAAAAATCGGATTTAAAACATCATTGACAGGAAGTCACAACAACTCAAAAGGCTTTATTTCCGTAGATAATCATGTAAATATCATGAGAAATAATACTGCCCGGTTCAATTATGGAAAACCACAGATATTATTGAACAAAAATGAAATGATATTTGCAAAGAAGTATATTAAGAATAGTGGAAATAGCCTGGTCAGTGTTAAAAAACGAAGTTTGATTCCCTTTAACATAATAGATTCTGTTTTTATCAGTTATGGTCTTCCTGTGGAATTAAAATATCTCGCCGTAATAGAATCTGAATTAAAACCCACCGCGCTTAGCCGGGTCGGTGCCAGGGGACCATGGCAAATCATGCCGGCTACCGCACATATCCTCGGATTAAAAACTACCGGGCAATACGACGAAAGAACAAATTATTATAAGAGTACAATTGCTGCAGCGAGATACTTGAAAGATTTGTATACGGAATTTAATGACTGGCTCCTGGTATTGGCCGCATATAATGGAGGACCCGGACCTGTATATAAAGCTATACATGAATCCGACAGCAAAAACTTCTGGGTTTTACAGAAATACCTGCCATCAGAAAGCAGGGACCATGTAAAGAAATTTATAGCAACACATTATTATTTCGAAGGCAGAGGTAGTGAAACTACTTTAACCAGGGCAGAAAATATGAAATACAAAAAAATGCTTAATGCATTTGTAAAAGCAAAATTTACCCCGGTGATTTCCATAAAACAAAGAATAAGATCAGAATACAGTTTTGTGCAGGGAAATTTTCTGCCTGTCGATTTTGATGCAAAACAACCAATAGGATTTAAACTGTATGGAACAAATGATAGTATTGGTAATATTCAGAACATATCCGGAAATAATGAAACTTCCGGAGAAAAATTCAGGAGGCTCATGAAGGAATCTGAAGAAAGCCTGAGGAGATCCGGTAAGATCATTTAGCATAATTTTCAATGATTGAAAGAAAAATTTGTGACAATTAAAAAAATATAAGTGTGAAAAAGATTCTGGAGTATTTGAATGTGATTTTTAATAAAACAGCCATTGCGTTATTGGGTTTACTTTTTTTTGCAATTTCCTGCACCAAAGAATATAGTTATGAAGGACCTGCACCTGCAGGACCAGTGAGCATATTCACCAGTCAGGTTCCTGCCGGAATAACTGCAAATGATAATAATGGTAGCGGTATTGAACTTGGGGTAAGGTTCCGGTCAACAATTGCAGGATACGTTTTAGGAGTTAAATTTTATAAGACACCTGGTAATACCGGTATACATTCAGCACAACTATACTCTTTTGATGGATCACTTTTGGCATCAGCGGATTTTACCAACGAAACTGACAGTGGCTGGCAGTCGGTATTTTTTTCTTCCGCTGTTCCCATTACTGCAAATACGACTTATATAGCGGCATATTTTAGCGGTTTGGGAAATTATGCTTATACTCCTTTCGGGTTTAATACTGCCATCACCAATGGTCCGTTAACAGGATTGGCCGACGGCGCTGATGGAATAAATGGTTTATATAAATATACCGGCATGCCTGCATTTCCCGGCCTTGGACATTTGTCTAATAATTATTGGGTAGATGTAATAGAATCAGGCTACGCGGTGAGCAATTAATTTGTTATTTACCTTGCAAAGGCTGAATTTTCTGATGGGGCTGAAAGATACACTGGAACGGAAATAGTAAAGAGGGTTCCTTCATTTTCTTTACTTCTTGCTGAAATAAATCCCTGATGTTTTTCTGCGATTCTTTTGCAAAGAGCCAGGCCAATTCCTGTACCCTTATACTCCGCAGTTCCATGTAATCTTCGGAACATTTCAAAAATCTGACTGGCATACTGCTGATCAAATCCAATTCCATTATCCTCAACAAAAAGCCGGTAATACCCATTCTGTGATCCATTATTATCCATGCCATTTTCTGTCAGGGATAATGAGGAAAATACCCTGATGATACGCTCCCCTTTTTCTTTCGAAAATTTCAGCGCATTGCTGAGAAGATTTTCAAACATCAGCCTGAAAAGAACGGGGTTTACTTTAAGAATGGGTAGTTTATCGACTATGATATCTACTTTCTTTTCCTGAATGATTGGTTGGAAATCAATCAGGATATCACTTATCATATTATCCAGATTCGTTTCTTCAAATGGATTTTCATCCTCAGAGATCCTCGTAAGGGATAATATGTCTTTGATGAGCAATTGCATTCGTTGGGCAACTTCTGAAATTCGACCAAGATAATTATGTCCTTCCTGATCAAGTAGGTCCTGATATTTCAGACAAAACCTGTCCATCATCATTCTCAACTTTCGCACTGGTTCCTGAAGATCGTGAGAAGCCATATAAATGAAAAAATCCATATCCTTATTCACGGATTCAAGGTGGGAGACATTTTCTAATAATTGACGGTTAAGTTCAGAAATTTTTTCTTCTGATGTTTTTCGTTCCCTTATTTCCAGTTCAAGTGTTTTGTTTATAGCAAGTAACTTTTGTTCCTGGGCAAGCAGCATTTGATTTTTGCGGTAAAGATCTATGTACACAGAAACTTTAGCCCTTAATAAATCAGGATTGATTGGTTTGAAAATATAATCTACCGCTCCTGACCTGTAAGCTTTAAAGATGTATTCTTCCCCGTAATTTATTGCTGTAATAAAAATAATCGGGATCTGACGCAATTTTTCCCTTTCGTAAATCAGAGCGGCTGTTTCCAGTCCATTCAGATTAGGCATATTAACGTCCATTAATATGAGTGCAAAATCAAACTCATGAAGCAAAATTTTCAAAGCTTCTCTTCCTGAATTGGCTTTTATAAATTGGTATTCGTCCGGACTGAGAATGGACTCCATCGACATCAGATTGTCGTCCCGGTCATCTACCAGTAATATTTTAGGTCGCATAATAAAATTTATTTATAGCACCAGATTCTCATGAGCGACAGGAGCTGGTCAATTTTTAATGGCTTTGTAATATAATCAGATGCTCCAGCCTCAATGCATTTTAAACGGTCTCCCTTCATGGCTTTAGCAGTTACAGCAATAATTGGAAGCAAACTGTTTTTGTGTTCGCGCCGGATCTTTTGGGTGGTTTCATATCCGTCCATTTCCGGCATCATGATATCCATTAGAACCATATCGATCTTATTTGCAATGTTATTAATTATAGCAATTGCATCTTTACCACTTTCTGCTGTGATTACATTCATTTTATAACGCTCGAAAACGGTCGTTAACGCAAACAGGTTACGTACATCATCATCCACTACCAGCACATTTTTGCCTGTCAGAATATCCTCTTTCATCCTGATATTTTCAATTATTTTCTTTTTCTCCGGAGCGAGTTCATCATGCCTGATATGAAGCTGCAAAACTGTTTCTTCCAGAAGATGTTCAAGGGAGTGAACCCCTTTGGTCAGTACAGTGTTGGAATACTGGTTTAAGTATTGCATTTCCTTAGGATTAAACTCCCTGGCGCTATATACGATTACCGGCGTAAGATTCACTTTTGTTTCATTTATCCGTTGAATCATATCATGGCCGGATATATCAGGAAGCGTATAATCCAGGATAATGCAATCAAAGGGTTCATTTTGCAGGGCCTCCATTGCTTTACTTCCATCCGCAGCCAGTGTAATCTGTACCTGATCTGCTCCCAGTATTTTAACCATCTGTGAAGAGTCGGGTTCATTGTCTTCCACTAGAAGGATTTTTTTGATCCTCTTCTGACTGAATTGGACAAAGTCTTCATAAAGTTGGTCCAGATCTTTATTATCGAGCGGTTTCAAATGAAAACTTCGCGCTCCACGCTGCAAACCCAGTATTTTATTTTCTTCTCCGGAAATCAGATGAATGGGAATATGCCTGTAATTGAAATCGTTTCGCAAAAGATCAAGCACTTTCCATCCGCTTGTATCCGGAAGTTTAACATCCAGCGTGATAGCAACAGGCATATGGCGGTTAATGAAATCGAATACCTCGAGATAGTTCGTGGCAACAATAGCTTTAAATCCTGCAACATGAGATTTTTCGATCAGAATTTTGGCGAACCGGAGATCATCTTCCACTATCAGAATCAGGTTGTCTTGCGGGTGAATATTTGATCTGTCATCTCCACTGTCATTGATCATTTCATTAACCATATTCAGATTGGCATTTTCCAATCCTTCAGTAGTAATTCGCAGGGAATTTAATAATGTATCAATTTCAGTACTTTCTTCACTTAGCTGTAACTGATCATATTTCCCCTTTCTTACCGGTGATTCATGATAAACAATTTTACTTACCGTTTCGAGCGGAAGGAACAGAATAAAAGTGCTTCCCTGTCCTATCAGGCTTTCCAATTCAATGGTTCCACCTAAAAGTTCTGCCAGACCGCGACTAATCGAAAGACCCAGACCTGTGCCCCCGTATTTTCTGCTCGTTGAACCTTCAGCCTGCTGGAAAGCTTCGAAAATAATGTTTTGTTTTTCCTGTGGAATACCGATGCCGGTATCCGATATCGCAAAAGCCACCACCTTTTTAGCATTTTCCAGAACCTGATTTCCCAGCTTCCAACTGCCTCTTGCGTCATAAATTTTCAATTTCACTTCTCCTTTTTCAGTAAACTTGAAGGAATTTGAAAGAAGGTTTTTTAGAATTTGATTCAGGCGCTGCAAATCTGTTTCCATAGAATCCGGCAAATTCGGATCTGTTTCGATGGTAAAACGCAGGTGCCTCGCTTCCGATATGGGTTTGAAGGTTGTTTCAACAAAAGATGCAATTTCAGAAAAACGAACGGGAGAAAAATTCGCTGAAATAAATCCTGATTCAATTTTAGACAGATCGAGAATATCATTTATCAGCTGGATAAGATCATCTCCGCAGGAATGAATGGTTTTAGCATAACGGATTTGCTTATCATTCAAATTGCCTTCAGCGTTTTCGTATAATTGCTGTGCTAATATCAGCAGGCTGTTTAACGGGGTTCTAAGTTCATGCGACATGTTCGCCAGAAATTCTGACTTGTATTTTGATGTGAGTGTAAGTTGTTCAGCCTTTTCTTCCAGTGAACGGCGGGCTTCTTCCACTTCTTTATTTTTGGCTTCCACTTCATTCTTTTGCTTTACAAGCAATAAAGCTTTATCCTGTAATTCATCGTTCGTACGACTCAATTCTTCCTGTTGAATTTTTAGTTCTCCTGCGAGTGACTGAGATTGGGCAAGCAATTCTTCAGTACGTGTATTTGCTTCGATAGTATTAAGTACAATTCCTATGCTTTCAGTCAGCTGGCTCAGAAAATCCAAATGTGTTTCACTGAATTCGTCCAGGGAAGCCAGCTCGATAACGGCCTTTACTTTGTTTTCAAAAAGTACGGGCAAAATAATCAGATTGGCAGGTTTGGCACGGCCAAGACCTGAATTGATCTTGATATAGTTGGAAGGCACTTTGGAAAGAATGATGCGCTCTTTTTCAAATGCAACCTGACCTACCAAACCTTCACCAATTGCGAATTCAGTGGAAATATTTTTATCTGATTTATATCCATAAGCTGCGAAAAGATTCAGTGAAGAGTTTTGTGTTTCATCAGGTTGTTTGAAAATATAAAATGCTCCGTAGTGGGCAACCACTACCTGGGCGAGTTCTGACAATATTCTTTGCGTTACAGTTTTTAAATCTTTTTGGCCCTGAAGCATCTGGGTAAACTTTGCCAGATTGGATTTCAGCCAGTCCTGTTCCTGATTGCGGAGGGTAGTTTCTTTCAGATTCGCAATCATCTGATTGATCGTGTCCTTAAGCGCTTCAACCTCACCCTTGGCTTCTACCCGGATCGTACGGGTCAGATCTCCCTTTGTAACAGCAGATGCTACTTCTGAAATGGACCTCACCTGAGTCGTCAGATTTTGAGCCAGCTGATTAACATTTTCCGTTAGATTTTTCCAGATGCCGGATGCACCTGGTACGCTGGCCTGACCGCCCAACCTGCCATCCACACCTACTTCACGGGCTACCGTAGTCACCTGATCCGCAAAGAGTGCAAGTGTATCAATCATTTCATTAATGGTGTCTATCAGTTGGGCTACCTCACCCCTTGAAACAATAGTAAGTTTTTGTTTAAGATTTCCTGTGGCAACTGAAGTCACAACTTTAGCAATTCCCCGAACCTGGTTTGTCAGATTGGAAGCCATCATATTCACGCTGTCTGTTAAATCTTTCCAGGTACCTGCTACGCCCCGGACTTCTGCTTGTCCTCCCAATTTTCCTTCCGTTCCTACTTCCCTTGCAACTCTGGTAACTTCAAAAGCAAAAGAATTGAGTTGTTCCACCATCGTATTGATGGTGTTTTTCAAATCGAGAATTTCTCCTTTTACATCAATGGCAACTGTTTTGGACAGATCTCCGCTGGCGACTGCTTTTGTAACCTCGGCAATATTTCTTACCTGCGCTGTCAGGTTACCCGTCATCTGGTTTACAGAATCCGTCAGATCCTTCCATGTTCCGGCAACCCCCGGAACAAATGCCTGTCCTCCCAGTTTACCATCTGTTCCAACTTCTCTGGCTACTCTTGTTACTTCAGAAGCAAACGCCCGAAGTTGATCCACCATCGTGTTCAAAGTTTCTTTCAAACGAAGTATTTCGCCACGCACATCCACAGTAATTTTTTTGGACATATCTCCGTTGGCAACTGCAATGGCTACTTCTGCAATATTTCTAACCTGAGCTGTCAGATTACCTGCCATTTGATTCACTGAATCCGTCAGATCCTTCCAGGTACCTGCTACTCCGGGCACATTGGCTTGTCCGCCTAATTTCCCCTCAGTACCTACTTCACGCGCTACACGGGTAACTTCAGATGCGAAACCCCGCAACTGATCCACCATGGTATTAATGGTATTTTTCAATTCAAGGATTTCACCTTTTACATCGACTCCGATCTTGCGTGATAAATCTCCATTGGCAACAGCAGTCGTTACTTCAGCAATATTTCTAACCTGGGAAGTCAGGTTACTGGCCATAATATTCACACTGTCTGTTAAATCCTTCCAGGTTCCTCCAACGCCCGGAACATTTGCCTGTCCGCCTAATTTTCCTTCAGACCCTACTTCTCGTGCCACGCGGGTAACTTCTGATCCGAAAGAATTAAGCTGATCTACCATTGTGTTAATGGTATTTTTTAATTCAAGTATTTCACCTTTTACATCAACGGTGATTTTTCTTGACAGGTCTCCCTTTGCCACTGCCGTAGTTACTTCTGCAATATTTCGAACCTGCCCGGTGAGATTGCTGGCCATTCCATTCACACTATCTGTAAGGTCCTTCCATACACCACCTACGCCTTCCACGGTAGCTTGCCCCCCGAGCTTTCCTTCTGACCCCACTTCCCTGGCAACACGCGTAACTTCAGAAGCGAAACCCCGCAACTGATCCACCATGGTGTTGATTGTATTTTTTAATTCAAGAATTTCACCTTTTACGCCCACATCAATTTTACGTGAGAGATCACCAGAGGCAACAGCCGTTGTTACTTCAGCAATATTCCTTACCTGGGAAGTGAGGTTGCTGGCCATTTTATTTACGCTATCGGTGAGATCCTTCCAGGTACCGCCAACTCCCGGAACATCGGCCTGACCACCCAGCTTTCCTTCGGATCCAACTTCACGAGCCACGCGGGTAACTTCCGAGCCGAAAGAATTTAGCTGATCAACCATTGTATTGATCGTGTTTTTTAGTTCAAGGATTTCGCCTTTTACATCCACCGTGATTTTCCTGGATAAATCCCCTTTTGCCACGGCCGTAGTTACTTCAGCAATATTTCGTACCTGTCCTGTAAGACTGCTAGCCATGCCATTTACACTATCAGTAAGATCCTTCCAGGTTCCCGCAACACCCTTTACCTGTGCCTGACCACCTAGTTTTCCTTCCGTTCCTACCTCAAGTGCCATACGTGTAACTTCAGAAGAAAAAGAGTTTAACTGATCAACCATGGTATTGATGGTGTTTTTCAATTCCAGAATTTCACCTTTTACATCCACAGTAATTTTTCTTGATAAATCTCCTCTTGCTACCGCTGTCGTTACTTCCGCAATATTGCGTACCTGGCCTGTCAGATTACTGGCCATCTGATTAACGGAATCAGTTAAATCTTTCCAAACACCCCCGACACCTTTCACTTTTGCCTGGCCACCCAATTTGCCTTCACTCCCCACTTCACGGGCTACACGCGTAACTTCACCGGAGAATGAATTAAGCTGATCAACCATGGTGTTGATTGTATTTTTAAGTTCAAGGATTTCTCCTTTTACATCCACAGTAATTTGCCTGGATAAATCACCTTTTGCAAAAGCTGTAGTGACCTCAGCTATATTACGAACCTGGCCGGTAAGATTGCTGGCCATTTGATTCACACTATCAGTCAGATCTTTCCACGTGCCGGCTACACCCTTCACCTGGGCCTGACCACCCAGCTTTCCTTCCGTACCCACTTCCAGCGCCACACGCGTAACTTCTGATGAAAACGAATTAAGCTGATCCACCATGGTGTTGATCGTGTTTTTGAGTTCGAGGATTTCTCCTTTCACATCAACAGTGATCTTTTTTGAAAGATCACCCTTTGCAACGGCCGTAGTCACTTCAGCGATATTTCTTACCTGGGCAGTTAGATTACTCCCCATTTGATTTACCGAGTCCGTAAGGTCTTTCCATACACCACCAACCCCTTTAACTTTCGCCTGTCCACCAAGCTTACCTTCAGAACCCACCTCTCTGGCCACCCTTGTTACTTCCATGGAGAACAGGTTTAACTGTTTTACCATGTCATTTACTTCATTGGCAATGCGTGAAAATTCACCTTTTAATACATGCCCGCCTATTTCCAAAGGCATTTCCTGAGAAAGATTTCCCTTAGCCACTGAGCTTATTACATGGGCTATTTCAATAGTCGGGTGAACCAGGTCTGAAATCAGATTGTTTAGAGCGTCAATCCCATTTCCCCAGCTTCCTTTTGCATTGGCAATATCTATTCTCTGTGTAAGTTTGCCCTGCTTTCCGATTGTATTTCCGGCTTTGGTAAACTCGAACATGAGTTTTTCATTTAGGGATATAATATCATTCAGTGTATCGCATATTTTACCGCTTATACCTGTTTGGTCAATAGGCATGCGGACATTGAAATTTCCATTTTTTACTTCAACCAGTACAGTCAGTAATTCTTTTCCAAGCCAGTCACTCTGATTGGTTTCACTACTGGGAAATAAAAGATGACTGGCCGGTCGGTCTTTTGCCTTTTTATTTTTTTTTATTCCGTTATTTGTTGGGTGATTGCTTTTGCCATTAGACCGGGCCGACTGCGATTTTGTACCTTCCATGAAGACCTATTTAATTTAAAACATGATAAAGGGTAAGAATAAATGAAAATAAATTTATATTTCTTTTGTTTCAAAAAAAACCACTGATATCTTCAGGTAAACTTTTTATAAAATGTAAACTGTATTTGTCATCAAATATTCAGCAAGGACGAAATGTGTATTTTTTTCTACACTCTCGGTTTTAATCTTCATGATTTATAGCAAGAATCTCTTAACCCATTCAGGAGTATGAAACAGAACCTGGGACATTTGATTTATATAGTTGATGACGATCCTGAAGACCGAGAATTCTTAGGTGAAGCTTTTTCTCATCACAATAAGGCTGTGCAGTGTATTATGTTTGAAAACGGAGCAAAATTATTAGCACAGTTATATGGCAAATCTGAAAACCTCCCAGGGATTATTTTACTTGATTTAAATATGCCGGGCATTTCCGGCAGGCAAATACTTCAGGAACTTAAATCCAATGCAAGTCTGAAACATATTCCGATTTTAATATTTACTACATCACATTTAACTGCTGATAAGAAAACAGCTTATGAATTAGGAGCCAATTGTTTCCTGACAAAACCATCATCACATTACCGATTGCTTGAAATGGCAAAGTCCATTCTCAATTTGTGGTTTTGATTATTTCAGTTGGTTTAAATTCTCTGTTTTCGCCATCTTGTTTGATCCCATTTGGATTTGAAGCAGATAGCATTTAATCCACAATAAGTTTGCCATTTTATAATACGCGTTCTGACAGGCATAATTTTTTACTTCATCAGATATGAATCCTCCGAAAAATATACAGTTTACTAAATTGATTAAGGCCGGAGGGAGACTGCGAGAGTTTAATTTCCGAAGGAGTAACAGTATATCAGGTCAGATATTTACGGTGGATGTAGCAGACCACCATGATATTCGTCATTATCTTATTTTCAGAAAAGATGGAAATAATTGGTCTCTTGAATCAAAGGATGTAGCCTCATGGATTGAGGAAGTTATGCCACAGATCAAGGAAGCTGTTTATGCTTCAGAATAATATCAGTTTATTACTATAAATTGTAAAGCCTTCCTGACAATTGAATTTCATTTTAATAAACATTCTGGTATACTTTTTTATATATTTAGTAGGTCAGAATGTTAGTTTTTTAATTTTTTTAATTCAATATAAATGCGTTCTATCTGGACTGGAGCCATAGGTTTCGGATTAGTCAATATACCTATTAAATTATTTAGCGCGATTGAATCCAGCTCGCTGGATTTAGATATGCTGGATAAAAAGGATCACGCCAATATTAAATTTAAACGGGTCAATGGGAACACCGGTAAAGAAGTTCCATGGAACAATATAGTTCGGGCTTATAATCTGAACGGTAAGTATGTTGTTTTATCAGATGCGGATTTCCAGGAAGCTATGCCTGAAAAAACAAAAACTATCGGAATTGAGTCATTTGTTAATGAAAGCGAAATTGATCCGATATATTTTGAAACTTCATACTACATTGAACCTGAAAAACAAGGTAAAAGAGCTTATGTTTTATTGAACCGGGCCCTTATCAAATCAAAAAAAGTGGGTCTTGGTTCTTTCGTACTTCGTAACAAAGAACATCTCTGTTTAATTAAGGCCAGCGAAAATATCCTGGTTTTGCACCGCCTCAGATTCCAGGAAGAGATTAAAGATCATAAGGACCTGGATACATCTGCCAGCGCGCCAAAACCTGCGGAATTGAAAATGGCTTTATCACTAATTGATCAATTAACGGAGCCCTTCGATATTAAAAAATATAAGGACACATATAATTCCAAATTAATGAAACTTATTAAAACCAGGGCGGCTGGCAAAAAAACAATACCCCATCCATTAAAAGTAGTCCACTCTTCAAAAATGGACCTGATGGATCAGCTTAAAGAAAGTCTGACTAATAAAAAGAAAAAAGCCTCATAGTATTTTCTTATTTATGACTCTTGTAAAATATAAAGCAAAGAGGAATTTTAAAGAAAGCCCTGAACCTGCCGGCGGTAAGTCTGATAGCAATAAACTCCGGTTTGTAATACAAAAACACGACGCCTCTCATCTGCATTATGATTTCAGACTGGAGCTTGACGGTGTTTTGAAAAGTTGGGCAGTTCCCAAAGGACCATCCACAGATCCATCCGTTAAAAGGCTGGCTATGATGGTAGAGGATCATCCTTATGATTATAGAAATTTTGAAGGAATTATTCCCAGCGGTTATGGAGCAGGAACTGTGATGATTTGGGATGAAGGTTTTTATGAACCCGCCGATCAGGTTGGGTCTGATAAAAGAAATCAGGAAAAAATCCTGAGAAAAAACCTGCGTATGGGTAAACTTCATTTTATCCTGTACGGTAAGAAACTTAAGGGAGAATTTGCAATTATAAAAACTTCCGGAAAAGGTGAAAATAGCTGGCTGTTATTCAAAGTGAAAGATCAATATGACAATAAAGCAGATATTACACTGAAAGATAAATCAGTTATATCAAAAAAAACTTTGAGGCAGATCGAAAAAATAGCGCCGGAAAAGGCTGTGTCCCTTAAAAAAATAAAAT
>DATHNR010000112.1:0-9153 GCA_035485835.1 Puia sp. | reverse complement strand
TAAAATTTTTAAGATATTCATGCAGTGTGTTTTCCGACTCATTCCCCGGTGATAACTGTTGCAAATGTTTATCCATCGGGTCAATATTCAACACCATTAATTCCATTTTATTCCGCTTAGGTAAATTTTCTTTATACCTGGCAAGTCTTTCCAAAGATTGAATCGCATTGAAATCACAGGGCACCAATACTTTTTCAATATTATTAAAAACTGAAATGGATGGTACTATTAATACTCGGACCGGACTAGCTTTCGCAATATTGATGACATGAGTAGAAATTAAACTGTTATTTGATGATCCAAGATGATCACTGCCTACAACAATTAATTCAACTTTTTCGGTTCGCAAAACATTCATAATTGATCGAAGCATTGGCAATTCGCTAACAATAAGAGATACTTTTATGTCTGATTTAAATCGGGCATTCAGGTTCTCTTTCAGTTCATGAAGTTTTTCCATTTCTTCCTTCCTGTACGCAGGAAAATAATCCTCATTAATATTCGCATACTCATTAGAAGGAATCAAATTATCGAAGATCGAATTATAAAAAGTTTTATGTAAAATAATATGGTCATAATCGAATTCGCCGCACCATTTAGCGGCATAGTTCATGACGTTTTCCGAAGTTTCGGTAAAATCGATCGGAATCAGCATCGTTTTCATTGTCATTGTTTTTTAGTCGCCTGGTTATTACTTATTTTTTAGGTTTTCTGTCATTCTTCTGATAAGCTTAATAGAATTATTAATATCAGAAAGCCGGGAACCTGTTGCTGCCTTATCATACATCTCCAATATCCATGGATGTAATTTTTTTTGTAAAAGCCTGCCTTCTTTTGTAAGACAGATTAAATTATTGCGCCTGTCATCCGTATCAGTTTCCCTGCTGACCATATTTCTCTTTACCAGATTGTCAACCAGGTAAGTCATACTTGACTTATCCTTGATAGTGATATCGGCTAACTCCTGCTGGTTTATCCCGTCTTTATTCCAAAGGCAAGCCATGATCTCAAGCATTTCAAAAGTTATATCGATCCCATGCTCTTTTATTTTTGCCTGGATATGCTGACGAAGAAAATTTTTCATCTCTGTCATGCACCTTCCTAATACAAGGGCCATTTCAGCAGTGTTTCTTTTATCCATGGTAATAAATCAACTTTTTAATTGCACTCATCTCCATTACAAAGTTAATGTATTGATAGTTTGGTATCAAACTAATTTATCGCAATACTTCTTCGCCCGAGGCCTTAATTTATCCGGATCGGTCTGTGAATATAGATTCCTACATTTGCTATTATAAGGGATTGATTTTTAACATTGTTCTGGAAAACCAATAATATAATATGCAAAATCAGATATTGGGCCTTCACCACGTGACGGCCATCGCCGATAATGCACAACGCAATTACAATTTTTATACACAGGTCCTCGGCCAGAGAATGGTTAAGAAAACAGTCAATTTTGACGATCCCGGCACTTATCATTTTTACTATGGTAATGAAAAAGGCGAACCCGGAACCATCCTTACTTTTTTTCCATGGGAAGGAGTCGGAAGGGGAATTGCAGGTACCGGAATGGCCACTGAGATAAGTTATTCTATTGCTCCTGACGTAATGGATTTCTGGACAGAAAGATTTAAAAATTTAAAAGTCACAACGGGAGAAAAAATTGAACGATTCGGGGAAACCTACATACCCTTTTCAGACCACGACGGCCTTCAGTTAACACTTGTTGGCGTTAAAGAAAAAGATACCAGAAAAGGATGGGAAACTGCAGATATAAATGGCACAAATGCAACAAAAGGCTTTTATAATGTTACGCTGACCCTGCAAATAATGGATGAAACAGCAAAAGTACTTACAGATGTTTTTGGCTATAAACAAATTTCGCAGGAAGGCAACAGGTACCGGTTTAAAACTGAATCCATCCCTACTGCATCGATTATAGATATTCTGGAACTGCCCAATGGGAAAAGGGGACGTAACAGTGCAGGGACTAATCACCATATTGCTTTCAGGGTTCCTGATGAAGAAACCCAGATGGCTTTCAGGGAAAAGTTACTCGAAAGAGGTCTGAATATTACTCATCAGATCGACCGTGATTATTTTTTTTCCGTATACTTCCGTGAGCCCGGCGGTGTGCTGTTCGAAATTGCAACCGACAATCCCGGGTTTACTGTGGATGAACCTCTCGATCAGCTCGGCACTCATCTTAAACTACCCAGGCAATACGAACCCATGCGTGGTAAAATTGAAGCATCTTTACCAGCCCTGAAATAACTTCCATGCACGAAGAACTGATTATTTACGCCGGCAATAAGATAAATGCAAAGAAGGCATTGATCATGCTGCACGGCCGGGGTGCCAATGCAGAAGATATACTTTCACTCGCGGAAAATTTGGATGTGACCGAATATCTTTTAGCAGCTCCTCAGGCAAGCGGTAACAGCTGGTATCCCAATTCATTTCTTGCTTTACCCAGGAATAATGAACCATGGCTTTCTTCAGCACTTGATTTAGTCCATTCAGTAGTTGGCGGATTTATTAAACAGGGAATAAAAAAAGAGAAAATTTATTTTTTAGGATTTTCACAGGGCGCATGCCTGACACTGGAATATACAGCAAGAAATGCGGAGCATTATGGAGGTATTGTTGCATTTACCGGAGGATTAATAGGAGATAAAATTTATAAAGAAAATTATAAGGGAGATTTCAGCAATACACCTGTATTTATTGGTACAAGTAATCCCGATTTTCATGTCCCGGTTGAACGGGTCAGGGAATCTGCAAATATTTTGAGGAATATGGGCGCCGATATAACAGAAAGAATATACCCCAATATGGGACACACCATAAATCAGGACGAAATAAATCACGTCAACAGGTTAATATTTAAACCATAATCTAATGAAGACCCTAGTTTTCCCGTCGGATGAAAGAGGAACAAAAAATATCGGATGGCTTAAAAGTAATTTCTTTCTCAGCTTCAGTGATTATTATCATCCGTTAAAAAGCGCATTCGGTACACTGTTTGCCTTTAATGATGATTTTATGGAAATGGGAAAAGGTTTCGGAATTCATCCCCATATAAATATGGAAATCATTTCTGTGCTGGTGCAGGGAAAAATGAATCATATTGATTCCATGGGATACAGTACTAAAATCGAAGAGGATGGTGTCCAGATCATGAGCGCAGGAAGTGGATTGAGACATGAGGAATACAATATCGGTGAAAATGAAGTTAATTTTCTTCAGATCTGGATACAGCCCAAAATTCAAAATATTATTCCACGTTACCAGTTAAGACATTTTCCAAAGCAAAACAGGAAAAATAAGCTGACTACCATTGTTTCCGGAGAAGAAGGTCCCGACCACTGCTGGATCAATCAGAATGCAAAACTTTCTCTTGGATATTTCGATCCGAACCGGGAAATTAAATACAGTTTTAACCCGGTCAATAAATGCATTTTTATTTTTCTGATAAAGGGATCAATCAGCGTAAACGGAACAGTCTTAAAAATTAAAGATGGTCTGGGCATCTGGGACACAGATAATTTCTCAGTCAATTGCCTGGAACTTTCTGAATTCCTGATCATCGAGACGCCGGTTAACCAGAAATAATCTTCTTTTCTTCCAAACCCACCAGAAGAGAAGGAAAAATAATATAGCTGTTAATGGAATCAACCAGGTCCTCAGAGTAAGACCCTGATGAAAATCGATTACCTCCGATTTTCCAACCAGGATAGCGGCAGCCCAATAATATGGCAATGTTTGTTGTTTATCTGATGTGCGGAGGAATTCCAGTTTTGCAGATTGTAAAGCTCTGTCAGTGGTCATGCCAGCAGAGAGATATTTATAGAATAGTTCTGTTAGCCTGTAAGTTGACTTGCTATCTACTGACCAGAGATTGATCACAGAAGCCGGAATACCTATGGAAGCAAATGCCCTGTTAAAACTGAAAATGCCCTCCCCCTGATAGAATTTACCATTACCCGTATTACATGCAGAAAGGACGATCAGTTGCGTGTAAGGCTTATTTTCCTGAATGAGGTCAGACAAATAAAGGCTTGAATCTGAAAAGTAAATAACGGGTTCATTTCGGTCGCTGCTGTCTGAAGCATGAGTATATAATTGTATTATACGATATTTTGAAAATTGCTGTAAAAAACTACTCCTGGATGCTTTTTCACCGATCAGGGAATTCATACTATTGAAATTGGATTCTATCCGGTCTAAAGATTTATCACTCCCGACAAGGTTATTCAGATTCTTGTTGTATTTATATTGCATGGGTGCCATCCCCAAAACACTTCCGCTCAATTTATTTTCATTATTAGTAAAATCATTCAATAGAAAGCGCGTAGAATAGGTATAGCTAACGGCATGATCCTGCAAAAAATAAACCGGTGAGCCCGTAATTGAATTGCTGGTTACCAAAGCCTCAAAAGGAAAATAAGCGCCGTCTGGAGAAATAATAATCCTGCCTTGCGGAACAATACTATTTTTAAAAATCAGATCATACAAATGATGAGCCGTATTTGTAAATGCTTCAACGTTTCCATTTATCAATTCAGCATCGGAAAGAAAAGAATTATAATTCCTGGCATAAGTATCAAAGTCATTTTTATCGATTTTATTCAAATAAACATGTTGTCTGGTGATGAATAGGGAGTAAACAGCGTTTTCCCCTTCAAAAAGTTCCAGGACTGCCTGGTGATCATTCAATATTTTTTTAGTAACATCGTTCAGGCCGGTAAGGTTTGGATCGAGAAAACTCTGATAATACAAGGGATTTTTTCTCTTTATGGTTTCTTGCAAATTATCAAGATAATATCTCTTCTCAAGAAGTTCTTTCTGTAATTCGGAAGCGGATCCATTAGAACTGTCTTTAGCTTGAGTTTCACCTTCAAGGAATAGTACAGTCTTTCTGGCCTGGGATAATTCCGTAATATCTTTTTCAGTCTCTCTGTTCTGCTCAGTCAGAAGATCATTTAAAATAACGGCCCGGGATTTCTCAAAAAAATAAAAAGCATCTTCTTTGTCCCCGCCCAGATAGCAGGCATTTATAGCATGCTCATACATTCTGCGAAAATTCTTTCTCCAAAATAGTTTAGATTCTACTTCTATTTGTTCAGACTTGATCCTGTCAAGCAATGAATCCGTTACTTTATAAACCCGAATAGACTTCCTGAGATTATTGGTATCTCTGGTCTTCAGATATTCCTGCAGATAAGCATCGCCCTTCCCGATCATTAAATTGGTCAGGTAATGGATTTTCTTTATTCCAACCAGCTTTTCCGGTGGGAAATGTAAAATTTCTGATTCATCAGTTCCGGATCTGATCTGATCGAAAGCCAGCTGGAAATACCAAAATGCAGAATCATACAGACCTTTCTGAACATATACATTGGCTATATCACCAAATATGTCAAGCGACTCGTTTGCATCCTTGATTTTCTCCAATTTATCCATGCCTGTATATGCAAGTGCTTTTCTGTAATACACCAATGCCTTATCAGCATCGTGAAAATGTTTATCATAGATCTCATAACCTATATCCTTCAGGGTCTGTTTGCAATTAAAATAACTCCCTGCTTTCAGGTCAAAAGAAAATGATTCATTGAGAAAAAAAAGGGCATCTTGATAATTACCCTTATGCATCTCCAGGTCAGCTTTTTGCTCATATATTAATCCAAAATAATCTGTACGTCCGGCCTTTTGGTATTCTTCTAATTTATTCGTAAGAAGTTGCTCTGCCGCTTCAAAATCATTTAACTCCAGTAATGCTTTTACATGCCAGCCTAAACAATAGAAAACCAGTTGTGATCCAAATTCCCGGCGTTCCCTGATAGTACTTTTGACTAATTCAGCTGAGAGTTTTTCGCAAGTGATGGCATCATCAACGCAACGATGGTAATCTCCAATATCATAATAAAATTGAACCACTTTTGCCATCGTTTGCATGAAAGCAATATTTGAAAAACATTTTAACCTCATACCGATTCTAATACAACTATCCATAGCAGCCCGTTCTTCCCTGTCATAGTTCAAAGAATCGTAGAATATTGACAGGTAGTAATATATGTTTACAAGTGCTTCCGGATTAATGGAAGGTTTGCCCTTATTGGCAATCATAATACTAAGTGCTTGCCTTTCGTACGACAGAGCCTTTACATTATCTCCTGTCCGAGAATATTCTTTAGCAATCCTGCGGAGTAAAAAAACATGGGTGGAATCGTTTTTATAAGGACAATCATTAATCTCGGCCAGGTAAGACCCTAATTCCCCAAGTATTATTTTTGATGGTAGGTCTGGATTATCGTTGTAATAAATAATTCGATTGCGCAAATCTTTTTCAGGAAGGCATTGCGCCTGAATGAATGAAAGGGAAAGCCAGAAACAACCAATTAATAGAATTAATTTTCTTGGCATTGCGGATAAATTTAAAATACCCAGCGTTCTTAAAATCGGGTCAGCTCATTTGAAAAGATATTTTTTTTATAATTACTCTCATGAATTGTTTTATCAGTTTCATTTAAAGCGGGGCCAACCAAATGAATATAGTCAATAATTTTTTTAAGGTCGGGCATTACACCCAGTTGGTCAATTGAACGACCATTAGCAGAAGAAGTACCCAACAAATCATTGCCCAGAATCCCGCGCATCTGTTTAGGACTCAGCCTGAAATGATAATTTGACTCTGTGATGCTTTGAACAAGAACAGCGACTCCGGCGATAATGGCTGACGCACTTGAAGTTCCATTTATTTTTTTTCTATATGAATGAATTGCCATCTCAGGGATGTCAAGGTTAGATTTTTCTGTCGAAACACGCTCGCCCCATGCATAACAATCAACCCGGCTTCCAAAGTTTGAATGCCTGATCCTGTAATGAGGAACCGAATCAGAAGCAGCGGCTACCAGGATGGCACCTGAATCCCTGAAATCAGGGCTTTTACGATTGAGTGGATTTTTCACATGATAATCGGTAAAATTATCCAGATCAATTCCTTCACCATAGGATTTCTTTCCATTTCCTGCTGCTTCAATAACTATAATTCCCAAGGCCGAAGCCAGACGGATAACATCGAAAACTGCATGTTGTATCTCCACAGGCCAAAAACTTTCACTGCCCGGATAATCATAAATTTGCGCCTCCAGCAAAATAATATCTCCATACTTCAATTGGGAAATTGCTGCCATGATTGCATCGGCAGTATTGAACGACCCATCAGATCTCCATTGTGAAATCACATAACCGTTCGCTTTGGGTGCAATTCCTTTGCAACCAAAGTAATCGTGTTTCGTAAAAATTACTCCCAACACCGCTTCGCCGTGGTTTTTGAATATGGAAAAATTGAGTCCCGTGCAGGGCAACCTTTTAACTGTAAATTTTCGGGAATCCAGATTCCAACCTTGCTCGATATCAATAAATTTTATCCCACTACCATCTCCACCTTCCATATTCCATGCATATACCGCATCAATCCCGGCAGGTGCAGGTTTTAAATAACCCTGATAAATAGAGGATGAATTACTAACTTTTTTTGCAGAAGGTGGCAGGACAGCACCTGTTTCTAAATAAGCGAGCTCAACTTCGTCATGTCTTCGTAAAATCTGTAAAATCTCATCTGAATTTATTTCATAAGGGCAATCAATTACATAATAAAAAAGAAAATTAGGCCTGTAATAATCCTGTTCCAATATAGTTGCTCTATTTGCCAACTCTATAATGATTTCAGGCTTAAGTGAATTGAATAATTTACCTATTCTTATATCTGGGAAATTTTTGAGAAGAAATTTAAAAGGCAAAGAATCATATTTAGAAAAATAACGATTGATTTCCCTTTCCCTAATATAAGGTAGTTTCAAATGGTTTTTAAATTTGACCACCAGACGATAAAATGGCTGGCTATAATTCATTTAATATTATTTTCACAAATATTTATTGATTCTAATTGTCGAACCAAATGAAGTAAGGGTACGGATACAAATCACTTGAACAATTAACAGGATGGCGGAGGTGATTTAGGTGGTGGGGGATCCTGTGAACCCGGAGGATTCACTTTAACATAAACATTCCATCTGCTGATTGGTTTTGCTTGTAGTATATAAATAGTCACTGATCTTTCTTCCCGCTTCCAATCAAAATAAATTGCATGATCAGTCTCTCCATGCCGCACTTCCTCATCATAAAAGTGAATCCAGCCACCTACGAATATTTCATATGGATGGTTTTTCCCGAATTCCATTTTCACCGGGCTTTCTTTTCCATTCAATGCATTCTTTAGTTTTTTTGTTTCGAAATATTCGTCATCAAAATATCTGTCTGGTAATTTGTTATACAATTTTCCGTGGTAAACCCAAGGATGGAAGTGTGAATTATTCTCTTTTGAAGGTGTTTCTTTATCCCATACTTTGTAAAATGAAGCAGGATCCTTGTAAATTCGAAAGCACTTATCAATAATCGAGTTTTGATCGTTTGAAACATAAATATTTGGGTCACCTGCATTGATTGTGGTTTTAGGAAGCGCCTGGAGTCCCTCGACCTTTGCTAATTCATTAAAGGAGCCGGGAAGATCAAATTCTTGTTTAAATTTTACCCATTTCATAATTCCTGATTTAGAGGTGATATAATAGAAGTTTCATTACTAATTGCATAGCTGAATCCTACAACTTCACAATGCTGGTCGGGCCCGCGAAATTCAAAGGCATGGAAAGTTTTGATAGAGTATATAAGATACCTGTATTAGATAGAAACTGGCGCAGGGTTCTTCCTGGAGGGATTAATCTAATCTTTTATCGTAGTATTGAAGGGGTAGGGAAACAACTCGCGTGACTTTTTTTTGTTTCCAAAGGCGTAGCGCCTAAATTTATCACTTTTCAAGGCGGTTTCAAAGTATTTCGTCATATTTTACTCTCTGGCTTCTGTAAGAATACCGGTATTTTTCAACTGATTAAAGAGTCTGACCGCAGCAACCGGACTTATTTTTTCAGACCAGCGCCCTACCCATTCTGACAGATCAAAGTTACCCTGCAGGTTTCCGAGAATAGTGGCAATTTCCATGTTTTCCCAAAATACGATGGGCCTTTTCAAGAAAGGGTGAACGAGACCGGCTCTTTTTGTAACCTGATTGTCAATAATACAACCAGTAGG